>NZ_JBSVVZ010000033.1:0-70208 GCF_054071875.1 Pseudomonas sp. SDO524_S393
GCACTCCAGCGCGGGACAAGCCCGCTCACTACAGTGCACTGCATGCCCTCGTTTGGTGCGCGAACAAACTTGAACTTCCCCCAGGCCCTTTTTTTCTAACTTCACCCGACCCCGTGTGGAGCATCGACGTGCCCAGAATCATCTCGCCCCAGACCCCCGAAGCCGCGCTGACCGACCACAGTGAACACAACGCCAAGATTTTCGGCTCGCCCAAGGACCGTCTGGACTTCTATCGGCGAGAAATCCAGTACGAGACCAGCATCCTGGCCAACCGTACCGACGCCTACCTCACGGCCCAGTCGTTCCTGGTGATCGCCTTCGTCTCCGGCATGGGCAACCTCAACCCGGAATGGGGCAAGTTGTTCACCCTGGTGGTGCCGGTGTTTCTGGTGGCGTTGGGCATCCTCAGTTCGTTGAACGCCTGGCCGGGCATTCGCGCAGCCTACGAAATCATCGACCACTGGCATTACAAGCAAAGCGAACTGCTGCGTAGCGAGCCGGTCATGGGCCTGGCCTACGACGAGTCGCCGCTGTTCTGCGAAACCGAGTCATCCCACAAGGGTTATCGCAAGTCGCTGCTGTTCTCCATGCGCGCGCCATGGTTGTTCATGGTGTTCTGGCTATTGCTGGGGATCTACGCGTTCTACATTCAGGTAGACAACCCGGGGTCTTAAACCAGGGGAACTTCAGCGCCCGGCGCGTGACCTTAACGTTAAGCAGGCGAGATTTCCGAGAGGTAACCCATGAGCACACCCAAGCAACCCGCCACCGGCGCCGATGCCCCCAAGGACCCGGCGCTGAGCCAGGATCCAACGGCCAAAGACCCCAAGGCCAAGGAAAACGACTACAGTCCAGACTTCAAGCCCGAGCGCGAGCCCAAGCCTGAAACCGATGCGGATATCGACACCCAGGGCGGTTAGAGGAGACGGTCATGTCAGATGCACTTGATGAAGAACTCGAGGAAGAACTCAACGACCCGGGCAATGAAGACCCCGGGTCGCTGATGGATGATGCGGAAGTGCCGCTCAATGATCTGGATGATGCGGCGGATTTGGGGAACACCGAGAATCAGGATTGAGCCCACGGGAATAGCCGCCTGAAAAACCGCTTTCAGGCGACTGACCTCCTAACGTCAGGTATTGATCCAGGAATGTTCGGCGCCAATCTGGACGTGCCAGCGTCGAAGTAACGGCTGGTAATGTTCCTTCATGGCCGCTATCTGCTTATTCAGCAAGTCAGGCGGTGCAATGCCCTGTCTTGCGAAGTACTCACGGATATCTTTTTCCACGTTGACGATGGGGCCCTTCGCAACGGGTTGTCCTCCAACAAACTCCATTTGCCGGGTGAGCCCGTCGAAACCCAAGTCGTACATGTCCGGTCTCTTGGTGCGCAGGATTTCATCGAACAGCGTCGGGCCTACGGTTTCGAAGATTTTCTGCTCATAGGCACGAAACTCCGGCGTGTACTGGATGTGGCCGTTGGCGTCTTTCGCGACGGTGGGGCGGTTTTTCTCGAGGTAGGGTTTATTGGCGGTAAAGCGTTTGTTCATCTCCGTAATCATGTCGCCGAGCACCGGATTGCCGGGTTGTGTCGCAAAGTTACTGGTGTTGTAGAACAGTTTGTAGTCAGACACCTGATGACCCACCGGGCGGTTGACCAGAATGTCGCGGGAGCCCGCGTTGAATGAAGCACCGCCGATGTTGGATTGAATCACGTCATCGGTGTCCAGATAGAACCCGCCATATTTGTTCATCAAGGGATAGCGCGCCACATCCGACGCGGCCGCGAGGTTTTTGCCTTGGCCCTGTCGGAAGTAGTTGTACATGTCTGTGCTTTTGAGCTGTTTGAAAAAGTCGTCGTCATGCAGATTGAGCACCGTCAGCCCAGGCGCCTGAGTTTCGAGGGTGTTTTTTATATTCTGAAAAATCGCCGGGCTGTCAGCGTCCACATGCAGGATCGAGCTGTACCCCGGCGTCTTCGAGCCGTTGTTGGCCATGTTCTTGACCAGCGACGGCGGTATGTCGTTGCCCGCCCAGAAATAGTGGATATGTTTGGGCAGGGGCTTGGCATCCTTGGGGATACCGATGATTGTCGGCGGCGATACCTCGACAAGCTTTAACTGCTGCGCATCGACTTTCTTCGCGCTTTTGAATTCGGTGAAGGTGCCACCTTGCCATTTGCCCTTGCGGCTCCTCCAGAAATACAGCGAGTCTTGATCGGAGGACTTCCAGGCCCCGGCGTAGCTGTCGAAGGTCACACTGCGTTCCTTACCCTGAAAGTCCAGCGTATAGGGGCGTGGCGAACCGGCCGTAAACTTGATGTCATCCAAGGGCAGCACGTAGTTTTTTTCCCCAAGTTTCCACGGTGTCAGCTGTCTACCCGCACCCCCCGGCACTCGACCGACCAGTGTGAAATCCTGCAGTGATTTGCCATAGGCCTGGCGTGTGCGTGGGTCATAGGCATGCCAATGGCCCGTTGCCGGGTCTGTTTTGGCTAACACGCGTTTTTCCTGGACCGCGCCTAACGACTTGGATGTGCCCTCGGCAATGTCCGGCTTTTTCGCCAGCTCCAGCAAGTTGATGTTGCGATATGATCCGCGCAGCTGCTTGATGCCGTTGTAGGCTGCGCCGTACGTCTTGCGCACGCCGTTCCCGACGCCCCGCGCCAGGACGTCCACTCCGTTCAGCGGGTTCAGAGCAGTCACGGTGGCGCGCCCGACGACCTTGAACGTCTGGCCGACTTTGGTCAGCGCAGAGACGCCCTGAGCCACGCCTTTGGCGCCTTTGAGCGCAGTACCGAAGCCGACCAGGAAGCCGAATACATCCCAGAACAAATCTCCAAATCCCTGGCGAGTATTGCCATTCTGGAAATTGACGATTGCTGAGCGGAACGGAATGAGGTTCAGGGCAAACGCTGCGACTTTTCCGTGGGTTGGCACCTCCGTATCAAAGGTGGTCACGCCTTTGACGGCCTTTTTGACAGCGGGAATGTCCATGTCCTTGAGGATCGCATCGGCCAGGTAAGCGGTTCGCGCACTGCCGAAGCTGTCTGGGGTGCCGCTGGCACCCGGGGTCTCGTCCATCAATCCGGCGGGGTAGTTCCCCTCGGGCGTGATGACCTTGAACTCGTTGAAAGGGCGTGTCTCTTTGTAATAGGGCTCGCCCGTCTTGAAGTCGCCGAGATCGGGGCGCGGGGTGATTTTGCCTTGTACACGGTCGATCTGGTAATTGAATATCTGGCCGTCGCGCTCGATCTTGACCTGCACACGACCTTCAGTCGAAGGTTTCTTGCCGCCCCATTCGTAATAGTTTTCCCTGGCGATGGTGACTTTGCCGAACTCGAAATTCTGCCGGTCCGCCAGGGGCAGCTTCGACACCAGGTATTTTATCTGCGCGGCAGTGGCGGTCTTGATCGCACCGGCATACTCCGAGAAGGCTCCCTCGAAGGCGCTGGGCAGGTGGGGCAACAGTGTGAGTTTTTGCAGGACATCGGCGATGTCGAATGCCGTCGACGAAGAGACCCAGGTGCCCGGCCTGCCGTCGGATGGTAAATCGACGATGCCGTATGTGGCTGCATTGATGAGGGCTCGACCTGTTTCCCCCCAGTTATCGGCGGAGTCCGGTGCTTTTGGGATGCCTCGACCGTCGAGGTATAAATCCAGTATCGAGTAGGGCCCGGGGAAGTACCGGTTGGCAGGGCTGACGCTGATGCATTTATCTTCAAGGTGCTTTGGGTCCAGCGCCGGCAGAGCCTTTTTCAGCTGTTCCAGAGCCAGCTCCCTGGCAATTGGCATTTCCGCGGTGGAGGCTTGCGAGGCCTTTTGCAGCTCGTTGACCTGAGCCGCAAATGCCTTGCGTACGTCAGCCATCTCGGCCTCGGTAACGGGGTACGGGCCGCCATTGGCAACGGCCCAGTCCTTGAGTGCGGCGGTATGGGCTGCGAACTCGATGCGCGCGTCCTCTTGCGAAACCGGCGCGATGCTGGCGTGCAGCATGACCTGTGCATAGCTCATGGTCGCCGTCGCCCCCGGGGCCTGGGCTTCGATACGCGCTACCGCCGTGGTGAAACTCACCCAACTGTGGGTACCCGGCACCAGATCCTGTGGAATGTCACGCACCAGAAACGCCGGCGCGCGGCTGGACAGCAACAACGTGGCCTGAGCCGACGCCAACTCGAGAGATAAACCCTTGCCGGCCTTGGCCAACACCTCCGTCAACTCCTTCAACACGGTGGCTGCGTTTTTGCCTGCGTTCTGAGCCGACAGCAAGGTGTACCCGGCAATACGGGTTTGTCCGTCGTTCGGTGCGGCGAGCTGAAGGTTCAAGGTCGCCAGCAGCCAGTCGTTGGCACTGCCCTTGACCGAACGGGCCTCGAATCGATCCTGAATCGCCTTGCCCAGCGCCTGGCCTTTGCGCGACTCGATCAGCGTGTCGATCAACCGCCGGGGATCCGCAGCGATTTCGGCGGATATCTGCTCGCCGTCCGACAGGTAATGCAGGACGCTGTCGAACGGGGTGAGGTCGATCCCGTCCAGCTTGCCCTGGATGTCCGCCCTTAATTGCCCTTCGCTGACGGCATCCAGCGGCTCGGGCCAGGCCAGGGCACCCCCGTAATTGCCATGAACCGCCGCCTTGGGAAGCGGAGTCGAGAGGGCGGCGGCCAGGTTGTCGAGTTGCTCAAGGTCGGTGGGGACGCTCCAACCGTGATCCTTGATGAACTGCAGCAGGCTGACGCTGTTCCACCGGCCTCCATCTTCAGGGACGTAAGTGCCCGCCGGATCCATATACAGCACAAGCGACTTCAGCTCGCGATTGATCTCTAACGTATCGCGCGAGCCTTCACGAACCAGTCCTGCCAGATGTCGCAGATCGTTCGCCGCCTGGTAGCGGTTGCCGATATCACCCAGCAATGCCTGTTGCTCCTCAAGCTTCGCTTCGCTACGACTGGCATGCAGGCCCGAAAAAAACTCGGGCTCCAATTCGATGAAAGTTTTGTCCCGTGCCAGCTCATCCACGCGCTGCTGTATTTGCTCGCGGGACAGCAGCGTCGGCTCTTTGTAAAAGCGATTTACCAGTCCAAAGGGCGCACTTCGCGCGGTCGTAAGCGAAGGCGGGGAGAACGTTGCGAAACCGTGACCGGAGACGATGACACGACCCGCCTCCAGAATCGGGCCGTTGACGGCAGACCACTCAGGATCGTCGCCTCTCAATGTGTGAATGACGTTGCCGGGATCCGCTTTGAGGCTGAAGGAAATCTGGCCGGACGTGGGGTTGAGGGTGATCGAGTTGCGCTTGATCCCCCGGTTTTCCATCCACTGCACGACATCGGGGGACTGAAACGCCAGCGCCAGTTGGTTCCACCATTGCCCAAAGGTTGAGCCGGCCGGGACGGGGTACAGCGAGAGGTTGAAATCGTGTGAAGTATGACCGTTGGTTTTGGCCAGCGTATGGCGATAGAGCGCCGCCAGCTCGCTGTCACTTTCCTCTCGCGTAGTGGGCAGCTGTTCCTGGCTGTCGGCGGGCTCATCCGCCTCACGGCGTTGTCGTGTCAGGGCTGGGGAAACGGGGGCGGTGGAGAATGGATCAAGCCGAGGCGTTTGGGTGAAAGTGATCATCATGGTTTCTCATCATGTGATTGACAGGTCTGTACCTGAGGCGCTGGTTACCCCGCGACAGAGTCTGTGTGTCACCTGAACCCCTGATGATTCCCGGCGTTGTGCGGTTTTTGTGTTGCTATTTCTAGGATGAGCGTCGTTCGTACCAGGCCAGCATCGGCTGGGTGCTCACGCCATGCACCACCCCAGTGGTGGGTCATGCAGGTTTGAGAGCCGCCGCGCGGTGCGGGTTCAATGCGTTTCGATCAACTGCGAGCCAATGGTTTTCAGACGGATCATATCGATCAAGTGCCGCAGGCCCGGCTGCGATTGCCGGCGACTCGGGTAGTACATGTACAGCGGCTCACCCATGCTGGCCCAGTCGGGCAAGACTTCGTGCAGGCGGCCGTCCTTGAGTTCCTGCTCCACGCGGTTGGACAGCACATAGGCGACACCCACGCCCTGCAGTGCGGCATTGACGATGGTTTCGGTGTCGGCTGCGCTGAAATGGCCAGGCACATCCAGACGCTGCTGGCGCGGGCCGTTGCCCAGCTCCCATTTGTAGGTGGTCCTGTCGCCCAGGTACATGCGGATGCAGGAGTGCTGCAACAGGTCGGCGGGCTCCTGCGGTGTGCCATGGTGCGCCAGGTAGGCGGGGGAGGCGACCATGATCCAGCGCAGCTCGCCGGTGAGTGGCACGGCGACCATGTCCTGGGGCACGGTCGCCCCATAGCGGATCCCCGCGTCATAGCCCTCGGCGATGATGTCGATCATCTGGTCCTGGACGATCAGGTCCAGGCGCAGTTGCGGATACGCGGCGCAGAAATCGCCGAGGATCGGCGAAAACAGTAGCACCGCCGCATCCCGTGGCACGTTCAGACGCAGGCGGCCAATGGGGGCTTCGCGATACAGCTCCAGAGTGTCGAGGCCGTCCTGGATCGTGGCGAAGCCCTGGGTAAGTTTTTCCGCGAGCAGGGTACCCGCATCGGTGGGTTCCACCGCCCGACTGGTGCGGTACAGCAACTTCACCCCCAGGCGGGTTTCGAGGTTACGCATGGTGTGGCTCAGCGCCGAAGTGGTGACCCCCAGCTCATGGGCGGCGTGGCGAAAACTGCGACGGCGGATGACGGCCATGAACACATTGAGATCGGCCAGTTCGGAGCGGTTAAAAGCGGCCATTTCAAGACTCTTTTAGGAGAATTCGGTTGTATGCGGCGTTGAGCCCTATTCAACCAGGGATGACCTAGAGTAATTGCTTTTCAAAGTATTGCTATGGGCAGAGTGATTTTTTATGAGTATCGAAACCCTCAAGATCCCCGGTATCGAAAAAGCCGTTTCACGGATCGCCCTGGGGACTTGGGCCATGGGTGGCCGTCTGTGGGGCGGCTCGGACAATGAACTGTCCATCAAGACCATCCGCCACGCCCTGGCCAGCGGCATCAACTTGATCGACACGGCGCCGGTCTATGGTTTCGGCTTGTCCGAAGAATTGATCGGCAAGGCCCTGCGTGGCATCCGCCACACCGCGGTGATCGCTACCAAGGCCGGTTTGCAATGGGACGACGGCACTACCCGCCGCAACGCGACTGCCCAGCGCATCCGCAAGGAAATCGAAGATTCGCTGGTGCGCCTGGAAACCGACTACATCGACCTTTATCAGATCCACTGGCCCGACCCGTTGGTGACGCAGGAAGAGACGGCCTACGAACTGGAGTGTTTGCGCCGCGAAGGCAAGATCCTGGCGGTGGGTGTGAGCAACTACTCGCCGTCGCAGATGGACGCGTTCAGTCAACACACGACCCTGGCGACGGTGCAGCCGCCGTACAACCTGTTCGAGCGCGCCATCGACAGCGATATCCTGCCTTACGCCAAACAGCACTCCCTGGTGGTGCTGGCCTACGGTTCGCTGTGCCGGGGCCTGCTGACCGGCAGCATGCATTCGGCCACCAGTTTTTCCGGCGATGACGTGCGCAAGCTCGATCCGAAATTCAAGGCGCCGCGCTTCGAGCAGTACCTGGCGGCCGTGGCGGCGCTGGACGTGTATGCCCGCGAATGCCACGGCAAAACCGTGCTCGCCCTGGCGCTGCGTTGGGTGCTGGACCAGGGGCCGACGGTTGCGCTGTGGGGTGCCCGCCGCCCCGAGCAATTGAGAGGCTATGAAGATGCTTTCGGCTGGCAACTGACCGCCGATGACCTGGGCCACATCGACCGTATTCTGGCCAGCACGATAAAAGATCCCATCGGCCCGGAATTTATGGCCCCCGCCAAGCGTTAACTCTTCGACAGGGATGTCGGCAGCCAAATAAAGAACGATATCCCTGTACGTCGAGGTTTTTGCATGAAGCGCGGTACCGTATTCACGATCGCTGGTGGTTTGCTCTGTGGGCTGGTGGTGCTGGGGGCCTGGAAATGGCGGGGCAACCCCGATGCCCTGTGGCAGATCGTCAGCCAGCAATGCGTGCCCAACCAGCAACGGCAGCACAATCCCGCCCCTTGCCTGTCGGTGGATCTGGACCGTGGCTACACACTGTTCAAGGACCGCAACGGCCCCTTGCATGACCTGCTGATTCCCGTGGACAAAGTCACCGGTATCGAAGACGTAGCCCTTAGTCGCCAGTTGCTGCCGCATTACTTCGCCCAGGCCTGGAAGCATCGGCGGGTGTTGTCCGAAGGCCTGAAAAAACCGATCGCCGATCAGTTCGTATCAGTGGCAATCAACTCACGCTATGGCCGTTCACAGAACCAGTTGCACGTGCACATCGCCTGTCTGCGCCCGGACGTTTACATGAGCCTCACTCAGCAAACCAAAGGCCTGAGCGAACAATGGCAGGTGCTGCCCACCGAGCTGAAGGGGCACACCTACAGTGCACGCATGTTCTCGGCGGCGGATGCCGAGGTGCTCGACCCGCTGGCGCTGCTGCGCGACTATGCGGCGGCCCGGAATGACTCGATCAGCCATTACGGGCTGCTGATGGCGCCGCGCGCCGACGGCAATTTCGTGTTGCTCACCACCCACCTGGACCTCACCGACCTGAACCTGGGCTCGGCCGGCGAGTTGCAGGACTATCGCTGCGACCTGATGAGTCAGTTGTAACTTTTTCCCTTTCTGACTGGGATATCCTTCCATGCGCTCGACTGTACTGCTTTCCCTGTTGCTGCTCGCCGGTGCCGTTCAGGCCGCCACTCGCGAAGTCGTCCCGATCCACAGTGCGACCATGGCCAATGGTGACTTGCGCTACAGCGTGACGCTGAAAATCGGCGACACATCGGTGGAGACCCAGTTCGACACCGGCTCGGTGGGGTTGCGCGTGCTGCCGGGAGTGCTCAAACCCCAGGACGTCGTCGCACAGGACACTCCCGCAACGATCCAGTACGGCAGTGGCGTGCGCCTGGGTGGCAAGCTGGCGCTGGCACGGGTCAGCCTGGGCAATGCCTCGGCACGGGTGCCGATGCAGTTGGTGGACAGCATCGGTTGCAGCGAGGCACGCCCGAAGTGCCCGGCGTCCACGGTGGCCGCCAGGGACTTCCTGATGGGTGGCCGCCCCGAACGGGGCGAAGGCTTCAAGGCAATCATGGGCGTGGGCATGCTGCGCGCGTCCGCCACCAACCCGCTGGTAGCCATGGGTGGCCGCTGGCTGGTGCTGCTGCCACGGCCAGGGCAGAGCACCGGGCAATTGATCATCAACCCGACCGCGGCTGAAACCCGGGGCTTCAGAAACATCAGCCTGCAACGCTTTGCCGTGAAGCCGGGTGATGCCGGCCCGTACTGGAAGGACCATGGCGTGCAAGGTTGCCTGCAACGCCTGGATACCCGTGAGCAGGTGTGCGCCAACAGCATTCTCGACACCGGCGCTGCGGGTTTTCATATTTACGCCGATGCCTTGCAGACCAACTGGCCGGTGGGCACGCCGGCGCACTTCAGCCTGGCCATGGCCGACGGTAGCCAGTTGGGCCAGCACTTCAAGGTGGACAACAGTGGCGGGCGCTATGTGCGCTATATCAGCGCCCAGGGCCCGCGCAACTTTCACGGCATCAATGCCGGGTTGCTGACGTATTTCGACAACGCGGTGCTGTATGACCAGGCGGCCGGCACCATCGGTTTGAAGGCGCGCTGATCGTCTGTACGATCCGGCACCGCGTCGAGGCTATCGCGCTTTTCCAGCCACTGCCAATCCCTGTGGGAGCGGGCTTGCCCGCGAATGCGTTGGGTCAGTCAGCATATTCAGTGATTGACACTCCGCATTCGCGAGCAAGCCCGCTCCCACATTTAAACCGCGTATGCCCGGTAAATTTCATTCACGACCTCTTTGCTCGATAAACGACATCCGCTCAAATTTATCCATTGAACGACTGTTCAGTTTCAACTATGTTGACCGCATCCACCCGTTTGCATGCAGGCGGGTTCGCGCTTTTTCTTCTTGAACGAGAGGCTCTGGCATGCGGTTTTCCCCCTTCGTCGAACGAATTGCAGGGCAGGGCGTAGCCGCCTGGGACATCCACCACGCCGCGTTCCACGCTGCCAGCCAAGGCGAAGACGTGATCATCCTCAGCGTTGGCGACCCGGATTTCGCCACGCCATCGTTCATCACCGATGTCGCCGTCGGCGCGTTGCGCACCGGTGATACCCACTACACCGAAATTCCTGGCCGCGCGGCACTGCGCGAGGCCGTCGCCGCGCGCTACAGCCAGACCCTGGCGCGCCCGCTGAACGCTGAAAACGTGATCATCGTGCCGGGTGCGCAGAACGCCTTGTTCATCAGTTCCCTGTGCCTGTTGCAGGCCGGCGATGAAGTGCTGGTGCTCGACCCGATGTATGTGACTTACGAGGCCACGCTCAAGGCCAGCGGTGCGAGCCTGGTGAGGGTGCCGTGTTCACCGGAGTCGGGTTTTCGCCTCGATGCACCAGCGCTCGCGGCGGCGATCACCCCGCGTACCCGGGCGATCTTCTTCTCCAACCCGAACAATCCCACCGGTGTGGTGCTCGACCCGCAGGAGCTGCAAGCCATTGCCGACCTGGCCATCGCCCATGACCTGTGGGTGGTGGTGGACGAGGTCTACGAAAGCCTGGTGTTCGACGGCCAGTACCACAGTCTCGCGGCCTTGCCGGGCATGGCCGAGCGTTGCGTGGTGATTGGCAGCCTGTCCAAGTCCCACGCCATGACCGGCTGGCGCATCGGCTGGATCGTGGCCCAACCGGCGATGGTCGCCCATGCCGAAACCCTGGTATTGAGCATGCTTTACGGGCTGCCCGGGTTTGTGATGGAAGCGGCGACGGCTGCCGTGCTGGCTCACGACGAAGTGACGGTGGGCATGCGCGAGCTCTATCGTCGTCGGCGTGACCTGGTGGTGGCCGGCCTCGGCCAGTGCCCGGGGATCCGCGTGCAGGCACCGCAGGCGGGCATGTTTGTGCTGGTGGACGTACGTGGCACGGGGTTGAGTTCGCTGGATTTCGCCTGGCGGCTGTTTCGCGAAGCCGGGGTGTCGGTACTGGACGCCGCCGCGTTCGGCGAACCGGCCCAGGGCTTTGTGCGATTGTCGTTCACCCTGGGTGAGGAGCGTCTGGCTGAAGCCTGCCGGCGTATCGCACAGTTCGTGGCCAGGCTTGCGACCGAACCGCGTATCGCCGCTGCACCGAAGATTGAAGTGGCGGCACCGGCCCAGGCCCGCAAGATGATCGAAGTCATCGACCTGCATAAACGCTTCGGCAATATCGAAGTGCTCAAGGGCATTTCCCTCACGGCCCACGAAGGCGATGTGATCTCGCTGATCGGTGCCAGTGGCTCCGGCAAAAGTACGCTGCTGCGCTGCATCAACATGCTCGAAATCCCTGATCAGGGCAGCATTCGGGTGGACGGCGAGAGCATCAAGCTCAATTACGACCGCCCCGGCGCGCCGCTGGTGGCCGACGCCGCGCAACTGGTGCGTATCCGCTCCACCCTGGGCATGGTGTTCCAGAACTTCAACCTGTGGCCGCATCGCACCGTGCTGGAAAACCTCATCGAGGCGCCCACCCAGGTGCTGCGCGAAAGCCGTGCCGAAGCCATCGAGCGTGCCGAAAGCCTGCTTGACCGTGTCGGGTTGGCCGCCAAGCGCAATGAATACCCGGCGTTTCTGTCCGGTGGCCAACAGCAGCGCGTGGCGATTGCCCGTGCACTGGCCATGCGCCCCAAAGTCATGCTGTTCGACGAACCCACCTCGGCCCTCGACCCGGAACTGGTGGGCGAAGTGCTGCGTGTCATCCGCTCCCTGGCCGAAGAAGGCCGCACCATGATCCTGGTCACCCATGAAATGGCCTTCGCCCGGGATGTGTCCTCCAAAGTCGCTTTTCTGCACCAAGGCATGATCGAGGAAACCGGTTCACCGGATGCGGTGTTCATCGACCCTCGCAGTGAACGTTGCCGACAGTTCGTCAACGCGCATCAAACTCGCTAACTCCATAAAAAGACGGGGCAAAATCATGAAATCCAAACGCATGGCAACGTGGTTGAGCAGTGCAGTGTTGATGGTGGCCGCCGGTTTCCTCCAGGCCGCGGAAAAACCCATCGTGTTCGCCGTCGCGGCCGAACCCTACCCACCGTTCACCGTGAAAGGCGGCAACGGTCAATGGTCCGGCTTTGAGGTGGACCTGATCCACAAGTTGTGTGAGGGCATGAAAGCCGAATGCCAGATCAAGGAAGTGGCCTGGGACGGCATCATTCCCTCACTGCTGGCCAAGAAGATCGACGTGATTTTCTCGTCGATGTCGGTCACCGACGAGCGTGAAAAACAGATCGCCTTCAGCCGCGCCTACTACGACTCTCTGTTGGGGGTGGCCGGTCCCAAGGGCAGCGAAGTGGAAATTTCCCCGGCGGGTCTCAAGGGCAAGCTGATCGGGGTGCAGATTTCCACCGTCAGCGCCAATTACCTGAAGAAGTATTACGAGAACATCGCCGACCTCAAGTACTACGACACCCAGGAGTCGGCCAACGCCGACCTGATCGCCGGGCGCATCGACTACATGATGGCCGACGACACCGCCATCGCCATGATGGTCAAGACCCCGGAGGCCAGCGGCCTGGCGCATATCGCCAGCGTGCCCTACGACCCGATCATCGGCCGTGGCGTCGGCGCCGGCCTGCGCAAGGAAGACACCGCCCTCAAGGCGCGGCTCGACAAAGCCATCGGCGAACTGCTGGTGAGCAAGGACTATGACGACCTGTCCCAGCATTATTTCGGCCTGTCGGTCAGCCCGTGCAAGCGCACCGACACCCCGGCGTTCGTCAGCAAGACCTGTGACAGCCCGTACCAGCAAGTCGCCCAGAAGACCGAATGATGTTCGAACTCCTCAGTTTCGACGAGCAAGGGTGGGGCCACGCGTTACTCAAAGGGTTAGGGATGACCCTGCAAATCTCCGCCGGGTCGTTTGCGGTGGGCTTGCTGATCGGCCTGGTGGTGGCGTGCGCCAAACTGGGTGCGCCACGCCCGATCGCACTGCTGATGCGCGGCTATACCACAGTGTTTCGCGCGGTGCCGGAACTGCTGATGATCCTGCTGCTGTACTACGCCGGCTCCATGGGCCTGAACGCGCTGATGCTGTGGCTGGGGTTCGCCCAGGTCAACATCAGCGGTCCGTTGGTGGCGGTGCTGGTGCTCGGGTTGGTGCAGGGCGCCTATGCGTCGGAGATCTTCCGCGCGGCGATCCTGGCGATTCCCCACGGGCAGATTGAAGCGGCGCGAGCCTTCGGCTTGAGCGGCGTTGGCCTGTTCCGCCGGGTGACGCTGCCGATCATGGCGCCGTATGCCCTGGCCGGCATGTCCAACCTGTGGATCAACCTGATCAAGGACAGCGCCCTGATCAGCGTGGTCGGCACCAACGAGTTGCTGTACACCGCCAAGCAGGCGGCGGGCTCGACCCGCCAGTACCTGTTGTTCTACCTCACGGCCGCCGCCTTGTATTACCTGGTGACGCTGGCTTCCAACTACCTGTCCGGGCGCCTGGAGCGACGCATTCGTCGCTGGATGCCGGTTGTCGAGTGAGGGGCCCATGCCTGAGTGGATGCCTGAATGGATCAGCTATTACGCGGGACTGATCGCCAAAGGGTTGCAGACTACCTTGTCACTGCTGCTGATTTCGGCGGTGCTGGGGTTCGTGCTGGCAGTGCTGGTGGCGTTGGCCCGTTTGTCACGGCGCAAGTGGCTGGCCCGTGGCGCGCTGGCGTACACCAGCGTGTTGCGGGGTACGCCGCTGCTGATCCAGATCTATATCTTCTATTACGGCCTGGGCAGCCTGTTCGCCCAGTTCCCGATGATTCGCGGCAGTTTCCTGTGGCCGTACCTGCGCGATGGCTACTGGTACATCGTATTTGCCCTGGTGCTGTCGGTGGGCGCCTACGTGGGCGAGGTGATTCGCGGTGGGTTGCTGGCGGTGCCCAAGGGCGAGATGGAAGCTGCTGCGGCGTTCGGCATGAAGCCCCGTCAGGCGCTGTTGCGCGTGCGCCTGCCACGGGCCATGCGTCTGCTGTTGCCGACCCTGGCCGGTGAAACCGTGATGCTGCTCAAATCCACCGCCCTGGCCTCGACCATTGCCGTGGTCGACTTGTTGGGCGCGGCCAACGTGGTGCGGGCGCAGACCTTGCAGGTCTACCAGCCATTGCTGTTGGTGGCGGGTGTCTACCTGTGTCTGACCTTCCTCATCGAAGGCGTCTACGCCATCGCCGAACGGCGCGGTACGCCGCTGCGCAGGTCGGCCGGATGAACCAGGACCGCTCGTTGCAAGGGATTGCCCTGTGTTCCCTGGCGTACCTGTTCCTGGCGTTGCAGGACGCGGTGATCAAGTGGCTGGTGGCCGATTATTCGGTGTTCACCATTCTGTTCTGGCGCAGCCTGGTGGTGGTCGCCGCGTGTGTCGTGGCCGGGCGCATGGGCCTGTTGCGCCGCGCCTGGACCTCGCTCAGCCGGCGACTGCTGATCGTGCGCGGGTTGCTGTCGTTGCTGGCCTGGCTGTTGTACTACACCGCCGCCCGGGACCTGACCCTGGCGGAAATGACCACCTTGTATTTCTCCGCGCCGATCATGGTCACCTTGCTCGCCGCGCTGATCCTCAAGGAGCGCGCCAGCCGTGGCCAGTGGGTGTCGCTGATCATCGGCTTCGTCGGCGTGGTGATCGCCTGTCGGCCCAGCCATCTGCTCGACCCGCTGCCCATCGCCCTGACTCTGGCTGCCGCATTGTGCTGGGCCTTTACGTATATCCAACTGCGTCAGGTCGACCCGAGTACCTCGGTGCTGGAGCAGATGCTGATCACTAACGTGGTGTTCGTGATTTGCATGGCGGTGACCTTGCCCTGGACCCACACCCCGGCGCCGATCCCGTCCTGGCTGGGTATGCTCGCGGCCGGCCTGGTCGGCGGCATCGGCCAGTTCCTGTTGTTCGCCAGCTTCCGTCGGGCCACGGCCACCTTGCTCGCGCCGTTCGAGTACACCGGGTTGATCTGGGCTTTTCTGTTGTCGAGCCTGGTCTGGGGCACGTCGATGGACAGCTCGCTGATCGTCGGCGCAGTGCTGATCGCCGTCAGCGGCACCCTGGCCATGCTCAGCGCACGCCACCCTGAATCACAGGACGTGGTCGGCGCCGAATGCTCCGTGACGCAGCCCCTGTACCCAGCAGCGACAGATGTGCAACCCGTTGGCGGGGCTGAAGGTGCCGGGGTTGAGGCACCCCTCGAGCCAGAGCCCGTCGAGCATCGCCGATAGGCCGATGGCGGCCAGGTGGCTGTCGTGGATCACCAGGTTTTCGCTGCGGGCCAGGTCGTCCAGCAGTTGCTGGATCAGCGCCAGGTAGGCGCGGTAGCTGTTTTCGTGGGACTGGTTAACGTGGGGCGAGTGGCGGATCAGGCTCCAGAACACGACCCACACGCCCAGCAGGTCGGGGTCCATGACCCGGGGTGAAAACGATGCGCTGAGAAACGCGTCCAGGCGCGCGGCAGCGCCCTCGGCCTGTTCCACCTGCTCCCAGAGGGCGCTGGTCAGCTCGTTGGCCAGCTTGTGGTAGGTCTCGGCGATGAGTGCATCGATGCTGCCGAAATGGTGGTTGAGCAAACCCACCGACACCCCGGCCTCGGCCGCGATACGCCGCACGGAAATCCCCGCGTGCCCGTCCCGGGCCAGGCTGGTGAGGGTGGCGGCAATCAGCAGGTCCCGGCGTTCGTCGGGGTCGGCACGGCGCAGTTTGGGAGGGTCGGCGGTCACGGAAAGGCCTTTGATGGGAACCGGTGCGATCAGGTTAGTTGAACGGCTGTTCAATCTCTACCCCTTAAACGATGAGAGGAGGGCAAGGCATGGCAAAAGACCTTTCGTGGCAGGTGCCGGGTGACGCCGGCAATGCGTTGCAGATTGGCGCCTGGCGTTTCGAGGGGAACGGCAGCGGGCCCCGGGTGCACCTGCAAGCGGGCGTACACGCCGATGAAATCGCCGGCATGCTGGTGCTGCACCAGTTGTTGCCGCGTTTGCAGGCGTGCGAGGCCGCAGGACGCTTGCGCGGCAGCGTGACGGTCGTGCCGCAAGCCAATCCGTTCGGCATCGGCCAGTTCCGCCAAGGCAAACTGCTGGGACGTTTCCACGAGGCCACCGGGCAGAATTTCAACCGGGGCTTCGACCATTCGTTGAACATGACGCGCCCGGCGAGCAACTTCGCACAGTGGCAAAAAAGCCTGGTGCAGCTGGCCGTCGATGCCGAGCTGATCCTGGACCTGCACACCGACGACGAAGCCTTGCCCTACCTCTATATCCACCGCAGTTTCTGGCCCGAACAGGGGTTGGCGTTGGCGGCGGCCTTGCAGGTGGATGTGGTGATCGTCTGGGATGAGGGCGGCGACGGCTCCTTCGAAGAAACCGTGATCGACCATGCCGCGCCACGCCTGGCGGCCACCGTCGAATTGCGCGGGCAAGCGGATGTCAGCGACGCGCTGGCGCAACAGGACGCCGACGGAATCTGGGCATGGCTGTGCCTCAATGGGGTGATCGACGAAGTGGCCCAGGTTCGCGAATGGCCGGGTGACGTGGTCGATATGGGCTGCATGGAGACTGTGCTCGCGCCCTGCGCCGGGGTGCTGGTATTCGAGAAAAAGCTCGGTGATGAGGTGCAGGAAGGCCAGCGCTTCGCGCGCATCATCGGACGCCCCGGCGAGCCGAATTCCGAAGTGATCCTGCACGCCGTACAAACCGGACGCCTGGTCACCGGCCACCGCGAACGCCTGGTGGCACAGGGCGCGGTGGTGGCCAAATTCACCGGTACGCGGCTGTCCGAGGGTTACAGCGGGGGTGTGTTGGATCCGTAGTCGTCTCTGTGAGTGTGACGAGCTTGGACACATTCGGTATTGAGGAGTGCTGGAACAAATTCGTACGCCAAGATCACACAAGGGAGGACAACGGCGATGGATTATTCCCGCGCTGACAATCAACTCCTTTACCTTGGCCATTTATGCTCATCACATCCTCCAGTCAATCCAGCGCTTCTGCAAACAGTGTCTCAGTGCTGGAAAAACCTTCGCAAAAAAATGCTGACCTGCATGTGTACAGTGATCACAAAGCCGCGTTCAGCGAGCGCGTGACAAAGGACTTGAACAGTGGCCGGCTGGCGCCTGACGCCAATGCCATGGTCGATGCCGTGTTGTACCCGGGGAAAGCGACCTCGCCCAAGGTGCAGGTCAAGACATTCGCGGTCAATGGCATCCAGGCGAATGACATCCTGTTCATACAGCGTGTACCCCCGGTTTCCGATGGTCCGAATATCGTGCTGTATGTGCCGGAAAAAGACGGCGGCTCCTTTCAAACCTTCACGACGCGCGAAGAAATGAACACCTGGTTGAAAGCCGTCGCGGGTGATCCCCAGCGCCTGAACGCTTTCGCCAAGCACTTTGCAGAAACCGGATACCCGGGTAGGACGCAAAGCGTCTTCGACACGATGGCCCAGTTCAAAAACAACGACATCAATGCCGTGGTCGGCCCCTTTGCCAATGAGTACAGCGATATTTTTGGCCGCCTGGACACAGGTGCATCGGCGCCACCGGTGTCGGTCAATGGGTTGAGCAACCTTAAAGCCGAGCGCGAGTCGCCAGAGGGGCGTGTGCTGTATTCCGGTCTGCGGCCGGACGGTGAAAAAGTCTACTTTCAGTTTGACGCCTATGGGAATTTGCTGGGCGACGGTGACAGGGGCAATTTCTATTTTTTGAACAACGGCGTGAACAGTAGCCGACCGCTGGTGCCTCTTTCGGAGCAAGCGTTCAAGCAGAAGGTTGCCAACCAGTCTCTCGATAACGTGGGCGCCAATGATATTCGCGGGTTCTACGATGAGCTGCTCAATCACCTTGAGCACCCATTTTCTGGCTTGGGTGAAGCGTTGCAGGTGTTCGGCGTCAACAAAAATACCGCCGACACCGTTGAACGCTACTTTGATAACCCCGTCAGCGCGCTGTTGTTGGATCTGAACAAAAACAACCAGATCGGCAACGTATTCGGCGTCGATAAGTCGACCATGGACGGTGTGCTCAAGGGCGTGGGTGACGTCGCCCAGGGCTTTGTGCCTGTTTATGGCCAAGCCAGGGGGATCGCGATGCTGTTGGCGAAGGCTATCCGCAATGAGCCGATGACAGACCAGGAAGTTCGCGACCTGGGTGATGCTCTGGGCTTGAAGCCAGACAGCCCGGCCATGAAAAACCTGCCGATGCGTGGGGCGCCCGGCAATCCTGCAGGACCATTGCCGGTTCCCCAGACAGCTGAAGTGAACACGCCGATTGAAAAGTCCCCTGTCACTGAGGTTGAAGAGCCCTCACCAGCAGGCCCTGCTACAACGCCCCAATACCCGGGTATCAGAAGCGTTTCGTTCCGGGGAGAAAATCGTTACTTCGCAGCTGAAACGCCGGATGCAGGCGATGGTGAGCATTACCTGCTGAGAGTCAAAGACCCGAATGATCCGACCCGATTGGTCAGCAGCGGCATCATTGCCAAGCCAGACAATACGGGGGTTTGGGTGCGTAGGGGGACAAGCGGCGGCGGTGGCGGCAGTTCGAAATCAGCCGCGCCGCAGGCATCTGCCAGCGGTGGAGGCTCGACGGGTTTCCTGGAAAACCTGCTGAAACAGCGTAACGAGACGCCTGGGGCAACGCCCGGGATCACATCTGTCGCCCAGCTCAAGGCTGAGGATTTTCCCGTACCTGCCAGGATCTATCGGGCTCACACCGGGACCGAGAATCCGTCTGTTACCGGCCTGCGTCGTGCCGCAGGAACAACAACGTCGGGTGATGACTACCTGGCGGCAATTATCAAACACACGGCGCGCCAGGGCGGCAGTAATGGCGAGGTCATGTCCTTCAGTACCCAGGGGATGAAGGCCGAAAGTTTCGCCAGGCAGTACTCCACCAACAACAATAAAGTGCCGGTCTACACCGTGGACACCACCCAAGACCCGTCGGCGTTTCGAACTGTGCCCGATATCATCCTCAAAGATGGGGAGCGCCTGGTGAGGGAAGGGAAAATAACCAAGGCGACCTTACTCCAAGCCATCGATAAGGTTCAGCTCAACGAGCAGGAAGTGTTTTATGTGAAGGGGGACGTGCCCCCGCAGTACCTGATTCTCTAGCGGTGGATGACATCGGCCAGGTGCGCCGAGCCTTGAGATCACTGCTGCTGCACCCACTCCCGCGGGCTGGTGCCGATCTTGCGCCGAAACGCCCGGGCCAGGGCCGAGGGGCTTTCGTAGCCCACTTCATCGGCGATCAGCGCGATGGGTCGGCCTTCGCGCAGGCGTTTCTGCGCCAGGCTCACGCGCCAGCTCAGCACATAGTCGGCCGGGGTCTGGCCGACGACCTTGTGGAAGTACGCGGCGAAGCTGGCGCGGGACATGTTCGACTCCACGGCCATTTCCTGCACGGTCCACGGACGCTCCGGATGGTTGTGCAGCAAGGTCATGGCCCGCGCCAGGCGCAGGTCGGCCAGGCCCGACATCATCCCGGTGGTCATGCTGTGCTCGGCCATCATATGGCGCAGGAACTGGATCACCATCAATTCGAACAGCCGGTTCATCACCGCTTCGCGGCCACAATGTTCGGCGAAGGCTTCGCTGAACAGCCAGTCGAGGGTGCCGGCGATCATCGGGATCTGGTCGAGGGGCATGACAATGGTATCGGTCAGGGCCACCGACAACGGGTTATCCAGGCCGCCGTCGAAGCGCAATGAGGCGGCAACCACCTGGGCGCCGTCCGCCGCGCTCGCCAGCAGCCGATGGGGCAGCGGACGAGGCACCAGCACCAGGCTGGGTTTGGGAATGCGCAACGGTCCGTCGGGCATTTCCAGCGTGGCCTGGCCTTCCTTGAGCAGGTAGACCCGACCGCGTTGCTGCAAGTCTTGAGTGTCGATGGCGCCGCGCAACGGGCCACTGTGGAAGGTATCGGCACCGATGCCGAAGTGCACGAGCAGTGTGGACAAACGATCCATGACTCACCTGAGGGTAAATAAACAATCTGTTTAGACGATCTGCGCCATATCGTCGACTAATAGCCTCCATTTGTAAAATCCGTTTCGGCATCATGGCTTCACGTTCAACGCCTTGAGCGCCTAACCCAACGGAGCAAATGCCCATGAAAACCTTCAAGTTCTCCCGTGTCGCCGCCGCCCTGTTCACCGGCGCTCTCGCCCTCGGCGCCGCCTCTGCCAGCTTCGCCGATACCCAGAAAGCCACCGTGGTGCTGGTGCACGGCGCCTTCGCCGACGCCTCCAGCTGGAACGGTGTGATCGCCGGGCTCAAGGCCGAAGGCTACCCGGTGGTCGCTGTGGCCAACCCGCTGCGCAGCGTGAAGACCGATTCTGACTATGTTGCCGACATCGTCGAACACACCCCGGGCCCGGTGATCCTAGTCGGCCATTCCTACGGTGGTTCGGTGATCACCAACGCCGTGCACGGCAGTGACAAGGTCAAGGCCTTGGTGTATGTCGCCGCCTTCGCCCCGGAAAAGGGCGAGACCGCCTTTGAACTGTCTGGCCGCTACCCGGGCGGCACCCTGGGCCCGACTCTGGACAAACCGGTGGTGTCCAAGGACGGCGTGACCGACTTGTATATCCAGCAGGACAAGTTCAACAGCCAGTTCGCCGCCGACGTCGCGCCGAAGGAGGCACAACTGATGGCCGCCGGCCAGCGCCCGATTACCGAGGCCGCGCTGAAGGAACCGTCGGGTGATCCGGCCTGGAAAAAACTGCCGTCCTACTTCATATACGGTTCAGCCGACAAAAATATTCCCGAGGCCGCGCTTAAATTCATGGCTGACCGTGCCGGCTCCAAGGAAACCGTCGACATCAAGGGCGCCTCCCACGTTGTGATGGTCTCCAACCCGGCGCGGGTGGTGGCGATCATCAACGATGCGGCCAAGGCCAACGCTCAATGAAGCTGAAATACCCGCTGTAGTGAGCAGGCTTGTCGAATCGTCGCACCGCCTGCGCCGGGGCGCGAAGCGGCCCTGAGATCAGGCGCCGCATTCTGGCTGACAGGATGCGGTGTTTTTATTGGGGCGGCTGCGCCACCCAGCGCGGGACAAGCCCGCTCACTACAAAAAGCCCGCAGGCGATGGCTTGGATTACTTACTGTGGAAATCAGGCGCCGCGTTCATCGGTCAAAATGTGACCCGCGCAATTTCAAGCGGCGCATCGCACTGTCCAGGTGGGCCCGCGCGCTGGCGGGGTCACCTTCGCGCATTTGTGTGTAGGCCAACTGTGCCACCTGTGGATCGATCGGTTTCAGCGCCTCGCCGCAGGCCATGGCCTTGAGTTGCACCTCGGCCGCACGCTCCAGGTAATACAAGTCATCCCAGGCTTCGGCGATGTTCGGCGCAGTCACCATCACGCCGTGGTTTTTCAGGAACAAAATATCGGCATCGCCCAATGCCGCCGCGATGCGCTGGCCTTCGCGGTTATCCAGAGCCAGGCCGTTGTAGTCCTCATCCACCGCCGTGCGCCCGTAGAACTTCAACGCCGTCTGCCCCAGCCAACGCAACGGCGGGCCCTGCAACAGGCACAGCGCCGTGGCGTTGGGCATATGGGTATGGAACGCCGCCTTGATTCTCGGCTGCGCCCGATGCAGTTGTGCATGGATGTAAAACGCCGTCGCTTCCGGCGTGCCATCGCCATCGATCACATGGCCGGCGACATCACACACCAGCAGATGGGACGCAGTGAGTTCCTCAAAGGCATACCCGAACGGGTTGACGAAAAACAGCTCGTCATGCCCCGGGACGGTCGCCGAAAAGTGGTTGCAGATGCCTTCTTCCATGCCGTGCAGCGCGGCCAGTTGCAGGCACGCCGCCAATTCGACCCGCGCTTGGATGGCGGCGACAGTGTCGAGGTTCCAACGCCCGGCGCGCGGGCCCAGGGATGAGGGCGTAAAGGTATGGGCCATGGCTCACCACCCCAGGGATTCGAACAGCCCGGGCACGCCGTCCAGGGTGGGCAGGGTGGCGTCGGGGGTGTAATCGGCCAGGCGCTGGCGACCGGTGCCGCGGTCGATCCACACACAACGAAAGCCCATGTCCCGCGCGGCGGCGTGGTCCAGGTGCGGGCTGGCGCAGATGTGCACCACCTCGTCGAGGCTCACGCCCAATTGCTGGTGTGCATGGTCGAACAGCCGGCGATCAGGCTTGTAGGCACCGGCCTGCTGGGCGGTAATCACCCGGTCGATATGCCCGCCCAGTTGCGCCACGTTGCCGGCGATCACGTCATCGTCAGTGTTGGAGACGATGCACAGTTTGTAGCCCAGTGCCTTGAGCTGGCGGAGGGTCTCCACCACTTCCGGGAACGGTGGCATGGCGCTGATGCTGTCGGTCAGGATCGCACCGTCCTCGGCGCTGGCCGGCAGCCCCAGGTCTTTGAGTGCCAATTGCAGGCTCAGCCCCGCCAGGGTGCGGAAGTTGCGGTGGGGCGGGGTTTGTTCGAGGGTGTGCTCGTGGTGGTCATAGGCGCCAATCAGGGTCTCACCGGCCACCTGATGTTCACCTTTGTTCTTCAGGATACGGTCCACGGCGGCGCGCAGGCCTTCGTCCCACTGGATCAGCGTGCCGTAGCAGTCAAACGTCAGCCATTGCGGGCGAGGGGAGTGTTCGAGGGGCATGGGTTCACCTGTTGGGTTATCAGCGACCGAACCAGCATAGGAGCCGTGGCGGTCAGTGGGAAATTAAATTAACCTCTGCATCTAAGTTGAATTATCGATATGAGGCGCGCTGCCATGTTTGATCTCGAACTCCTGCAAACCCTGGTCTGTGTGGTGGACGAAGGTAGCTTCACCCGCGCCGCCGAGCGGGTGCACCGCACCCAATCCACAGTCAGCCAACAGATCCGCAAGCTGGAGGAAAGCGCCGGGCACCTGTTGCTGGTGCGTGATCGCTCCGGGCAACAGGTCAGCCCCACGGAGCACGGCGAACTGCTGACCCAATACGCTCGCCGTTTGCTGAACCTCTCCCGCGAAGCACGTGACGCGCTGAGTACCGAAGCGAGCAGGGTGCCGGTGCGCCTGGGCGTACCTGAAGATTTCGACGCGGCGCGCATGGCGTCGATGTTGTCCGGCTTCGTGCGCGCCCGCCCGGAAGCGCGGTTGGAAACGGTGAGCGGCATGAGTATCGACCTGCGGCGGCAACTGGACGCCGGCGAGATCGACATTGCCCTGATCAAACGCGAGGCCGGCAGCGGCGACTGCCACGCCAGTTGGCCGGAACCGCTGGTGTGGGTCAGCGGGCAGGACCAGGACCTGCACGCCGAAACCCTGCCGCTGGCGCTGTTTCCCCAGGGCTGCATCTACCGCCAGCGTGCGACCCGTGCGCTGGACAAATCCAGGCGCGGTTGGCGTGTGGCCTTTGGCAGCCACAGCCTCACCGGGATTCAGGCGGCGGTGAGTTCCGGTCTCGGAATCAGCCTATTGCCCCGCAGCGCGGTGCTGGCCAGCCATCGGGTGTGCAGCGAACTGCCGGCAGTGCCGCCGTCGGAACTGGCGTTGATCAGCGGTACAGAACGTCTGAGTGCAACCCAGCGCGGGCTGATCGAGTGTTTGCGCGAGGAAATTTCACTGTCACATGTTGGTGCATCTCATTGATTGCGCACTGTTTTATGGCGATTTTCCGCATGGCAACGTCTAGCTACGCGGTCTTGGCCCTGATTCGGTAGGTAGCTAGCTAACTGGTGTGGTAATTGCCTTGGATTATGGCAATTGGATATCACTCCAGGAGAGCGCCATGAGCCTGTCGAGCAACGCAATGCAACTATCCCCCTCCGAAAGAGGCTGGCTGCCCTGGCTGGGCAAGACCGGCAAGCTTGCGATGGGGTGGTCCTGCCGGGTCAATCGCGCGTTGTACCCGGTGATAGAGCAAACCTTCGAAGCCATTGCAGAAACCCGGGTCAAGCTTCTGCACACCTGGACCCGCGAGCAGTGGGAGCATATGAGCGAGTTGAGCAGTGCGCTCACCCGTGACGCGAGCCTCACGGATAACCGGTTGTTGCTGGACAAGCTGCGCCAGGCCAGCGATTTTTCCGAACTGTTCGTACTCGACACCACCGGCAACCTGCTGGCCTCGACCTGGACACACGCCGCGCCGCGCACGGTCAATCCAAAGGCGTTGTCCGCCGGGCTGAAAGCGCCGTTTCTGCACGGCCCGTATACCGACCCGCTGACCTTGCAGATCGGCCCTTCGACCTCACGTTTTCACGATGAAGTCACCCTGATGTTCTACCAGCCGCTGATCAGCGAAGGCCACGTGCTGGGCTGCCTGTGCGGGCGGGTACCCAACGACATCCTGGGCGACCTGATCCAGCGCGAAGCCGGGCATATCTACCCCGAGTCCGGCGATAACTACCTGTTCATGGTGCAGTCGCGCTTCGACCCGTCGATTCAGCCCGGCATCGCCCTGTCGCGCTCGCGCTTCGAAGACGGTGCCTTCACCCATGGCGAAAACCTCAAGAGCGGCGTGCACACACCCTGGAAAACCGTGCAGATTCAGCGTCACACCGAGCTGGAACTGCGCTTTATCGACCCGGCTACCCAGCAATTGCATCCCGGCGTGCGCGAAACCATCCGCAAGGGCTCCAACCTGTTTGTGACGTACCCGGGCTATTCGGATTACCGGCATATCCCGGTGGTGGGCAAGGGCGTGACGTTCGAGCTGCCCGGCTCGCCGGATCGGTGGGGCATGATGTGCGAGGCCGACCTGGAAGAGGTCTATCGCCGGCGCTCCTTGAGCCACGGCCTGATGAAACCGTACCTGGCGACTATGGTCGGTCTGTTTGCCGGCAACTTCCTGGTCCAGCACTACAGTAGCCTGCCCCAGCCGTGGATCGATGCCTGTGAAGTCGCGAGCATGGCGGTGGCCGCGTGGGTGTTCGCGCACCTGGGGCCTAAGCGCCTGGCCTCGCGCCTGAATGAAATGACCGGGGTGATCCGCACCATCGCCGAAGGCGAGGGCAACCTGCGCCAGCGCCTGGACAGCGGGCGTATGGTCAACGATGAAACCGGCGAGATGAGCCGCTGGATCAACAGTTTCATCGACCGACTGGATTCGGTGGTCGGCCAGGTGGTCAAGGCCAGCCACAGCGTGGGCAATACCAACCAGGCGATGCTCGGGCGCAGCCGGGAAGCGGGGCTGATGTCCCATGAAGTGGCCGACGCCACCCACCGCATGATGATCATCGTCGAGGAGCAATTGGGCGAAATCCAGCAAGCGTCAGTGAGCGCCGAACAAATGAAGCAGGCCATGGATGACGTGGTGAGCCGCGCGCGAGAACAGTTCCTCGAGGTGCAGGCGGGCACCCAGTCGATTCGCGACGTGGTGCTGCGCTCCTCGGAGAGCGTGCGTCGCCTGGACAGCCGCATGGCGCAGATCAGTTCGATCACCGGGCTGATCAGCAACATCACCCAACAGACCAACCTGTTGGCGCTCAACGCCGCCATCGAGGCGGCCCGTGCGGGAGAACACGGGCGCGGGTTTGCCGTGGTGGCAGACGAGGTGCGCAGCCTGGCCTCGCGCACGTCGCTGGCGGCAGAAGACATCCGCCAGATGGTCGAAGGCCTGCAAGGGGAAACCCGCCAGGCGGTGAGTTTCATGGACGATGGTGTGACCGACGTCGACAACAGCCTGCGCCTGGCCGAAGACGCCTCTTCGGAAAACGTGCAACTGCATCAGGCGGTGGAAAGCATGTTCAGCATCATCCAGCAGCTCAACGCCCGCAGCCTCGATTACGGCAAGACCATCAAGCAGGTCAGCCATTCCTCGGAGCAGATGCGCGTCACCGTCGGCGTGTTGCAAAGCAGTGCGGAGACGGTGCGGATCAATGCCGGCAAGTTGCAGAAGCTGGTGGGACTGTTCGAGGTCAGCGACGCGGCCTGAGCCGCGCACGGTTCAATTCACGGCAAGGCGTTGCGCGCGCAGGTGGTCGAGGCTGAACGCGCCAGCGCCGAACACGTAAACCTGCAAGAAGCCGCCGGCGATCGCCAGGTTCTTCAGGAAGTTGAGCAACTGGCCTTTGTCGCTGAACTGGTTATGGAACATCAGCGCCGTCAGCAGGCTGAAGGCGGCCAGCACCAGCGCTACCGGGCGCACGCGATAACCGAGCAAAAAGGCCGTGGCCAAGCCCAACTCGACGATCAGCGCAATGCCGTAGGCGAGGGTGGGCAATGGGGCGCCTTTGGACGCGATATAGGCGATCGTCGCCTCGGGCGCCAGCAACTTGCCGATCCCGCTGAATAGAAACAGCGCGACCAACAACGCACGACCAAGGAGCAAGGTGAAATTCTGGCGGGTATTCATGGGACGACCTGCAGGGTGGTGGGAGGCGTTTTCCACGGATCATTCACCAACGTCCGCAGGCGCGAAAGGCATCTGTGTTTATTCACACTATTTGATTTGCTGATAGGGCCCTGTGCATCTATCGAAGGCCGAACATGAACGCCCCTTTTTCCGGGCAGTTCTCGCTCTTGGCTTTGGTGGCGAGGCCCCGGTCACGCAGCTCGTTACAGATCTGCGCGATGTTTTTGGGGGTGATGTACAGGTTGCTGGAAAACCACGCGCGCTTGATTGCCGGCAGTTCTTCCAGCGCGCCGCCCGCCTTGAGTACACGCATCACGATGGTCGAGCAGCTCTTGCGCAACATCTGATAATTGGCGTTGGGTTTGCTGCGGATGGCGTACCACTCGGCCTGCATCGCTTGCAGGTTCAGCCCGGAGATCGTGTAGACCACGTGGGGTTTGCTGCCTTCGGCGCTGATATCCGACTCCAGAAACAGGTTGCGTTCCTGCGGCTGTTTTTCGGTCTTGGCTGCCCGGCCTTCCGGCCACCAACTCACATAGGCGGTGTTGTACTGCTCGATAAAGGCGCGGTCGCGATCACGTTCGCCGTCGTTGCGATAACTGTCATAACGGACTTCGATCATTTTGCCGATCACGGGATCGCCGATGTACATCGCGGCATGGCCGATATTCGTCCCATGGGGATACCAGATATAAACAACGACGCTTGCAGGTGAAGTCATGACGCACCCTGATGTCTTCCAGTGAATGCAGGCAGAACGGCCCGGGGCGCCGTTTTATTCCGATGGCTTTCAAATTCATTTCATTCGCCCGCCCGCTGGCGAGTTGCGGGCTTTTGCACAAGATGAAACGTTTAATCTGTCGATAAACGGCATACGCAAGCGCTTGCGCAGCAAAATACATCTGGCATAGAGTCGGCAACACTCGATTACAAAAACAATAAATCCTGGAGCTCAGCCATGAGCCTTGAACCCTTGCTCGAGATGCAGGGCATCAGCAAGACCTTCAATGGTCTGCGGGTGCTCAAGAGTGTCGGCCTGAAGGTCTACCCCGGCGAAATCCACGCCTTGATGGGGGAGAACGGCGCCGGCAAATCGACCCTCATGAAAATCCTTTCCGGCGCTTACCAGGCCGACCCCGGCGGTGAAATCCGCATCGGCGGCCAACTCGTCGCCACCTTCGACCCTGCCACTGCCAAAGCCCTCGGCATCGCCGTGATCTATCAGGAATTGAGCCTGTGCCCGAACCTGAGCGTGGCCGAGAACATCTACCTGGGCCGCGAACTGCGGCGTGGCTGGACCATCGACCGCAAGGGCATGGAGGCCGGCTGCATCGAGGTGCTGCAACGCCTTGGCGCCGAGTTCACTCCGGCCACGCGGGTCAGCAGCCTGTCGATTGCCGAGCGCCAACTGGTGGAAATCGCCCGCGCCCTGCATGCCCACGCCAGGCTCCTGGTGATGGACGAACCCACCACGCCGCTGTCATCCCGCGAGACCGATCGCCTGTTTGCGCTGATCAAACAGCTGCGCAGTCAGGGCCTGGCGATCATCTACATCAGTCACCGCATGGCGGAAATCTACGAGCTGTCGGACCGGGTGTCGGTACTGCGCGACGGCCAGTACATCGGCGAGCTGACCCGCGAGGCACTGTCGGCCGAGGTGCTGGTGAAAATGATGGTCGGGCGCGACCTGTCCGGTTTCTACAAGAAGGAACACGCCGCGTACAACCCGGGCGATGTGGTGATGCGCGTGCGCGACATGGCCGACGGCAAGCGCGTGCGTCAATGCAGTTTCGACCTGCATGCCGGCGAAGTGCTGGGCATCGCCGGGCTGGTCGGGGCCGGGCGCACCGAGCTGGCGCGGCTGATTTTCGCTGCCGACCCGCGCACCAGTGGCACCCTGGAAGTGGTCGGTAAAACAGTGACTCAATTGCGCACCCCGGCCGATGCGATTCGTGCCGGCGTCGTGTATCTCACCGAAGACCGCAAGGCCCAGGGCCTGTTTCTGGACATGAGCGTGGCCGACAACATCAATGTGTGCGCCTGCGTGCCGGACGCCCGCGCCGGTGGCGTACTCGACCGTGCCCAGGGCGCACGGCGCGCCAGCGACGCGATCAAGTCGCTGTCGATTCGCGTGGCGTCGGGCAAGGTCAATGTCGGGGCGTTGTCCGGCGGCAATCAGCAAAAGGTGCTGTTGGCGCGGCTGCTGGAGGTCAAGCCCCATGTGCTGATTCTCGATGAGCCCACGCGCGGCGTGGATATCGGCTCCAAGTCCGAGATCTACCGCATCATCAATCAACTGGCCGAGGCCGGCGTGGGCGTAGTGGTGATCTCCAGCGAGTTGCCGGAAATCATCGGCACCTGCGACCGCGTGCTGATCATGCGTGAAGGCCGGTTGGTGGCCGAAGTCGGCGGGGCCTCGGGCCACGTCATCTCCCAGGAACGTATTATCGACCTCGCCACCGGTGGCGATCAGGTGGCTGCCAATGGCTGAGTTGAAGGTTGCAACAACGGGCAAGGCTGAACGCGCTCGCGAGCTGATGCGCACGGTCGGCATGTTGCCGGTGCTGGTCTTGCTGCTGGTGGGCTTCGCCCTGGCCAGCGAGAACTTCCTGACGGTGCAGAACCTGTCGATCATCACCCAGCAGGCCTCGGTCAACGTGGTGCTGGCGGCAGGCATGACGTTTGTGATCCTCACGGCGGGCATCGACCTGTCAGTGGGCGCAATCCTGGCGGCGTCGGCGGTGGTGGCATTGCAGGTTTCGCTGTCGCCGCAGTTCGGGATGTTCGGGATTGCTGCCGGCATCGGCTTCGGCTTGCTGCTGGGGTTGGTCAACGGTGGCCTGATCGCCTTTATGCGCCTGCCGCCGTTTATCGTCACCCTCGGCGCGCTGACGGCCATGCGCGGCCTGGCGCGGCTGCTGGCCGATGACAAGACCGTGTTCAACCCGGACCTGCCGTTTGCGTTTATCGGCAATGACTCGATCCTCGGCGTGCCTTGGTTGGTGGTGATCGCCGTGGCGGTGGTGCTGCTGTCGTGGTTCATCCTGCGGCGCACGGTGATGGGCGTGCAGATCTACTCGGTGGGCGGCAACCCGGAGGCCGCGCGGCTGTCGGGCATCAAGGTGTGGAAGGTGTTGCTGTTCGTCTACGCCATGTCCGGCGCGCTGGCCGGGCTCGGCGCGGTGATGAGCGCCTCGCGCCTGTTTGCCGCCAACGGCCTGCAACTGGGGCAATCCTACGAGCTGGATGCGATTGCCGCAGTGATCCTCGGCGGCACCAGTTTTACCGGCGGCGTCGGCACCATCGGCGGCACGCTGATCGGGGCACTGATCATCGCCGTGCTGACCAACGGCCTGGTGCTGCTGGGTGTCTCGGACATCTGGCAGTACATCATCAAGGGCATCGTGATCATCGGCGCGGTGGCGCTGGATCGTTATCGCCAGTCCGGCGCGCGCACCTGATTTCACTCAAACAACAATCACAAGAGAGACCCGCATGAACGTCAAACGCCTCTTTCCCGTCATTGCCCTGGCTGCCCTGATGGCCCAAACCGTCGAAGCCCGTGAACTCAAGGCCCTCGGCATCAGCATGGGCTCCCTGGGCAACCCGTATTTCGTGACCCTGGCCGATGGCGCGACCGCCCGGGCCAAGGAGCTGAACCCCAACGTCAAGGTCACTTCGGTATCGGCCGACTATGATCTGAGCAAGCAGTTTTCGCAGATCGACAACTTCATTTCGTCCAAGGTCGATCTGATTCTGCTCAACGCCGTGGACCCGTCCGCCATGGCCTCGGCGATCAAGAAAGCGCGTGACGCCGGCATTGTAGTCGTCGCCGTGGATGTGGACGCCAAGGGCGTGAACGCCACCGTGCAGACCGACAACGTCGAAGCCGGCAAGCTGGCTTGCCAGTTCCTGGTGGACAAGCTGTCGGGCAAGGGCAATGTGATCATTCAGAACGGCCCCCAAGTCACCGCCGTGACCGACCGCGTCAAAGGTTGCAAGGCGGCGCTGGCCGCCGCGCCGGAGATCAAGGTGCTGTCCGATGATCAGGACGGCAAAGGCTCGCGCGAAGGCGGCCTGAATGTGATGCAGGGCTACCTCACACGCTTCCCGAAAATCGACGGCCTGTTCGCGATCAACGACCCGCAAGCCATCGGCAGCGACCTGGCGGCCAGGCAGCTTAAACGCAGCGGCATCATCATCACGTCGGTGGACGGCGCGCCGGACATCGAGAATGCGCTGAAGAGCGAGTCGCAGATCCAGGCGTCTTCCAGCCAGGACCCGTGGGCCATGGCCCAGACGGCGGTGAACGTCGGCAATGACATTCTCAATGACAAAGCCCCGGCCGAAGCGGTTACCCTGCTCACGCCAAAACTGATCACCCGGGACAACGTGGGCACCTACACCGGTTGGTCGAGCAAACATTGATCCGTTGAAGGGAAGGGGAGCCGTATCGTGGTCACCATGGATGACGTGGCAAGCAGGGCGGGCGTGTCGACCTCGACCGTCTCCCACGTGTTGAACGGCACCCGCAAGGTCAGCCCGGCCACGGTGCAGGCGGTCCAGCGGGCGATTCAGGAGCTGGGGTATATCCCCAACACCCTGGCGCGCTCGTTGGCCCGGTCGAGCACCAACACCATTGGCGTGGCGATCTCGGCACTGTCCAACCACTACTTCAGCGAAACGGTGCACGCAATCGAAACCGAGTGCGCCAAGCACGGCTACATGATGCTGTTCGTCGACACCCACGACGACCCGGAGCAGGAGCTGCGGGTGGTTACCGCGCTGCATCACCGTCGCGTCGACGGCATCCTGCTGGCGCCGTCCACCGGCTCGCGGGCTCTGGAGTATTTGCGCGCCAACGAAATGCCCACGGTGCTGGTGGATCGCATGATGAGCACGCAATTCGATCAGGTCGGGGTGGAGAACACCCGGTCCACCCAGGCCTTGGTCGCGCACCTGATTGAACACGGTCACCGCCGTATCGGCTTTATCGCCGGTCGCGCGGGGCTGGGCACGACCGATGAACGGGTGGCCGGTTACCGCGCAGCGTTGCAGGCGGCCGGCCTGGGGTTCGATGCGCAACTGCTGGTCAACGGCGGTTCGAACAGCGAGCCGGCCAGGGCAGCCACTGCACAACTGCTGGCGTTGAACGAGCCGCCCACGGCGATCATGGCCGGCAACAACCTGATGACCCTGGGCGCCATGCACGCCTTGCGCGACGCACGTATCGACGTGCCGGCGCAGATGGCCCTGGTGGGCTTCGATGATTTTGACTGGGCGGACTTCTTTGTGCCGCGCCTCACCCTGATCGCGCAGCCGGTCAAGGCCTTGGGTGCGCAGGCGGTAGACCTGCTGCTGCAACGCATGACCACGCCCGACGCACCGACCCGGAGCGTGCGTCTGGCGCCCACCCTGCAACTGCGTAATTCATGTGGCTGTCTCTGATTGGAATGACACACGTATGAGCCTTCCTGTTTCCCTCGGTATTGATCTCGGCACTTCGGAACTCAAGGCCATCCTGATGGACGCCAGCGGCACCGTGCTGGCGCGCACCGGCGTGCACCTCGACGTGATGCGGCGGCACAGCGGCTGGTCCGAGCAGAACCCCGAGGACTGGTGGCAGGCCTGCCTGCAAGCACTTGCGCAATTGCGTGTGCATGAAGCTTTTGCCCGCGTGGCCTGCATCGGTTTGTCGGGGCAGATGCACGGCGCGGTGCTGCTGGATGAGGATGACCGGGTGCTGTACCCGGCGATTCTATGGGACGACTCCCGCGCCGTGGCCGAGGCGGCAAGCCTGGGCGCGGGCTTTGCCGACGCCACCGGCAGCCTGCCCATGGCCGGGCTTACCGCGCCCAAGCTGCTGTGGTTGCAGCGACATGAGCCCGACGTGTTCAAGGCGATCGATTGCGTGCTGTCGCCCAAGGACTACCTGCGTCTGCGCCTGAGTGGCGAGCGTGTCAGCGACGTGTCGGACGCGGCGGGTACGCTGTGGCTGGAGGTGGCTCGACGGCAGTGGTACGCGCCGATGGTACAGGCTACCGGCCTTGAACTGGCGCAGTTGCCCCGGCTGGTGGAGGGCGGCGCCGTCAGTGCGGTAGCCCGTAGCGACTGGGGGCTGGGCGAGGGCGTGGTGATTGCCGGCGGCGGTGGCGACAACCCGGTGGCCGCCGTGGGGATCGGCGCCGTGAATGCCGGCGATGCGTTCATCACCCTTGGCACCAGCGCGGCGATTGTGGCGATTACCGACCAGGCGGCGGGCAACCCGGCCAGCGCCGTGCACAGCTTTTGCCATGCGTTACCGGGACGTTGGTACACCATGGGGGCCATGCTGGCCGGGGCCAGTTGCCTGCGCTGGGTGACGCGGCTGACCGGCACGCTGGATGAACAGACGCTGCTGGACCAGGTGCAAGCGCAGTTGCCCATCACGCAGACGGTGCCGCTTTCAACTCCGCTGTTTCTGCCCTACCTGGCTGGTGAACGTACGCCGCACAACGACCCCCTGCTGCGGGGCGGCTTCATGAACCTTGGCCACGACTGCACGCCGGCGAGGCTGGGGTATGCGGTGATGGAGGGGGTCGGGTTCGGGCTGCTGGATGCGTTGAATGCGGTAGAGTCGGCCGGCGCCAGGGTCGGCGCTTGCGCATTGGTGGGCGGCGGTGCGCGCAGTGAATATTGGGCGCAGTTGCTGGCCAATATCCTCCAGCGTGAAATCTTTACCCTGGACGGCAGTGAATTGAGCGCCTGCATCGGCGCGGCCAAGCTGGGGCTCCTGGCGATCGGGCAAGGCGCGTCGTTATTGCCGGCGGGCATGCCGGTCAAGGCACGCTACCGGCCAGACCCGGCGCAACAACCGGTGCTGGAAACCCGTTATCGCAAGTTTCAGGGGTTGTTGGGCGCGGCCACCGCGTTGCACGACTGAAGGGTGTGTTGCCCCAAACGGTGACGAGCGGGCAAATCCGCTCGCCACAACAGGTTGGTTCACCTCGATACGTCAGGCGGTCGCCGCCGCCAGTTCCCGCAAAACGGTGATCAACGACGTCTGCCCCTTCAACACCCGGTCATGCTCGAAGCAAATCCATTCCTCGTTGAAACCGTCGATCATTCGAATACGGGGCATCGGGTTTTGCGCGCCTTGTTCGCGAAACAGCGGCTCCCAGGTGTCACGCGGCACAACGTGCGCGGTGACGCCGCGCCCCAGCACCTGCGTAAGGGCCAGCGCCAGGTCGTTGGGGCTCACGCGTTGCGGGCCTTCCAGTTCCACCACGCGGCGACCGCTCCAGTGTTGCTGGATCAGTTGGGCGCCGAGCAGGCCGATGTCCGCCGTGGCGATCATCGGCACGGCCTTGTCCAGCGGTTGCAGGAAGCTGTTGATCACACCGCTCTCGCGGGCGGCAATCAGGTCATACAGCGAGTTCTCCATGAACCAGCCCGGTCGCAGAAAGGTCACCGGCAGGTCCAGGTCGCTCAAGGCCTGCTCCATCATCGTGCGGGTGGTCAGCAGGTTCACCTGTGCGGCCTGGGCGCCGATGGTCGACAGGCACAACACTTTGGGCGGTGCAGCGGCTTTCAGGGCTTCGACGATGGCGGCGATTTCCGCCTGGGCCTCGGGGAAGCCCGGCTGGGGGTCGAAGCACGGTGGCGGCAGGATAAACACCGCGGTGGCGCCCTTGAAGGCTTCGGTCAGTGCCGGTGCGTCGGTCATGTCGGCAATCGCAATCTCGCAGCCGAGTTTCTTCCAGTCTTCGCCTTTGGCCGCATTGCGTACCACGCCGCGTACGGCTTGGCCTTGCTTGAGCAGTTCACGCGCCAGTGCCCCGCCGACTTTGCCAGTGATTCCGGTGATGACATACATGGTGTTCACGCCTGTGGTTGCTGTAAGTGAGGCCCAGCTTAAACACCGGTGAATGCTGCAAAAATAGCCATGCCGTCATTACAAAGGTGACTTCAAGTCATTAATCCCCCAGCGGCGGCAAACGCCGTTTCACCGGGGTTTTCTTGACGATCGCCGTATTGGTTTCGGCATACACATTGAGCCGGTCGAGCAGGCTGTCCAGGTGCTCCATGGTGCGCACATGCAGGCGTGCGATAAAACAGTCGTCACCGGTGACCTTGTCGCATTCGGTGAACTCGGGAATCGCCTGGATCTGCCGTTCCACTTCCTGCAATTTGCCGGGCAGAGGGCGAATGCGCACGATGGCTTGCAGCAGGTAGCCGAAATGCGTGGGGTCGATGTCGACGGTGTAGTGGGTCAGTACGCCACGTTCTTCCAGGCGGCGCAGGCGCTCGCCGACGCTGGGCGAAGACAGCCCGGTGATCCCGGCGAGGGCTTTGAGGGAGAGGCGCGAGTCGTCCATCAGGGCGGCGATCAGTTGCTGGTCGATGGTGTCGATCATGGTGTTTGCCTAATTAATAAAGGTCAATTGGCGAGCTGGCCTTGTTTAGGCGCTGGAGCCGCTGCCGATCAGATTGCCATACTGGAGCCTCATTTGAGGAGCTTCAATCGTGGACACATCTATCCGTCGCGGTTCGTGGGAAATGATCGCCGCCATGCTGATCTCGGGCACCATTGGCTGGTTTGTGCTGGTATCTGGCGTGTCGGTGCGCGAAGTGGTGTTCTGGCGCTGCGTCATCGGTGCACTGGCCTTGCTGCTGGTGTGCGCCTGGCTGGGTTACCTGCGCCGGGACTTGCTGAGCCGGACTTCATTGGGCCTGGCGATGCTCAGCGGCGTGGCCATCGTCGGCAATTGGCTGCTGTTGTTCGAGTCCTATTCCCATGCGTCCATCGCCATCAGCACGGCGGTGTACAACGTGCAGCCGTTCATGTTGGTCATGCTGGCGGCGGTATTTCTGAGCGAGAAGATCACCGTGCAGAAGCTCGCGTGGTTGAGCGTGGCGTTCCTCGGCATGTTGGCGATCGTGACGGCCCACGGTGATTCGTCGCGTGCTGAAGGTTATCTGGCGGGGATCGGGCTGGCATTGGGTGCTGCGTTCTTGTATGCGGTTGCCGCATTGATCATCAAGCGCTTGAAGACGGTACCGCCGCATTTGATGGCGTTCATCCAGGTTGCGACCGGGGCTGTGCTGCTCGCGCCCTGGGTGCCCTGGAACGGTTTGCCTGCCGCGCCCACCGCCTGGGCGGCGTTGGTGACACTCGGCGTGGTGCACACCGGCTTGATGTATGTGTTGCTCTACGGCGCGATCCAGAAACTGCCGACGGCCCTGACCGGCGCACTGTCGTTCATCTACCCGATTGCGGCGATCTTCGTCGACTGGATCGCTTTCGGTCACCAGCTGGGTTGGCTGCAATGGCTGGGGGTGACGGCGATTCTGCTGGCAGCCGCCGGGTTGCAGCGGGGCTGGTGGTGGCCCCGCTCCCTGAACGTCAGTGCGTGCCCTGGAAAATGATATTTTCCGGGTTGAAATGCTCCACCGTGCTGCCTGGCTGCGGCAGGCCGAGGATATGGCCCTTGATCTTGCCCACCACATGCATTTCGCAGGGTTTGCAGTCGAACTTCAGGGTCAGCACTTCATCGCCGTGGATCAACTGCATCGGTGCGACCTTGGTGCGCACGCCCGTTACACCCTTGGCCTGTTTGGGACACAGGTTGAACGAGAAACGCAGGCAGTGCTTGGTGATCATCACCGGCACTTCGCCGGTTTCTTCGTGGGCTTCGAAGGCGGCGTCGATCAGCTTCACCCCGTGGCGGTGGTAGAAGTCGCGAGCCTTCTGGTTATACACGTTGGCCAGGAACGACAGATGCGCCTCCGGGTACACCGGCGGTGGCGTGGTTTCGGCTTTGCGGCCACCGCGCGGATGCGCTGCAACGCGCGCAGCGGTCAGCGCTTCGATCACTTCGCGGCGCAACGCCTTGAGTTGCGAGTTGGGGATGAAGAACGCCTGCGGCGCATCCAGCCGGATGTCGGTGGCGTGGTATTCGGTGGTGCCCAGTTGGCCGAGCAGGTCGCGCAGGGTGTCCAGCGCCTGCTCCGGTTTGTTGGCTACGCCGAACGGGCCGGGCAGGGCGACGCTGGCGCTGATGCCTTCTTCGCTGGTGGCGGTCACGTCCAACTGGTCTTCGCGCAGGCGCGCAACCCAGGTCAGGCCGATACGGCGTTCGGACGAAGTCTTGAGCAGCGCCTGTTGCCAGTTATGGTCCAGGTTGCGATTCAGCGCGTGGTTGGGGCGCAGCTGGTGCAGGCCTGCCGGCATTTCGTTCGGCTCGACGCGGTAGCGGTAGCGTTTCTGACCGTCTTCTTCGAACTCGCCTTTGGGCTCGGCGATGTTGGCGCGAAAACCCACGACTTCGCGCTTGATCAGCACGTTCAGGCCATCGCCATTGGACAGCGGCTCATGGGTGACGACTTGCAGGTCGCGCTTGCCGGCTTTCTCCACCACACCCACCGGCAGGCCGGTGAAAGTCGGGGTGTCGAAGGCGCCGATGTCGATCTTGCGGTCGGTGACGAAATAGTCGGTGCTGCCACGGTGAAAGGTCTTTTCCGGGTCGGGCAGGAAGAAGTGCGCGGTACGCCCGCTGGACGCGCGGGCCAGGTCCGGGCGGTCCTCCAGGATGTCGTCGAGGCGCTGGCGGTAGTAGGCGGTGATGTTCTTCACATAGCCCATGTCCTTGTAGCGACCTTCGATCTTGAACGACCGCACGCCGGCTTCGACAAGCGCGCGGAGGTTGGCGCTCTGGTTGTTGTCCTTCATCGACAGCAGATGTTTTTCGAAGGCTACGACGCGGCCCTGATCGTCTTTCAAGGTGTAGGGCAGGCGGCAGGCCTGGGAGCAGTCGCCCCGGTTGGCGCTGCGACCGTTCTGCGCGTGGGAGATGTTGCATTGCCCGGAGAACGCCACACACAGCGCGCCGTGGATAAAGAACTCGATGGCGGCATCGGTCTGCTCGGCGATGGTGCGGATCTCTTGCAGGTTCAGCTCGCGGGCCAATACCAACTGCGAGAAACCGGCCTGGTCGAGAAACTTGGCACGGGCCAGGGTGCGGATGTCGGTCTGGGTGCTGGCATGCAGCTCGATGGGCGGAATATCCAGCTCCATCACGCCCAGATCCTGCACGATCAGCGCGTCGACACCGGCGTCGTAGAGCTCATGGATCAGCTTGCGCGCTGGCTCCAGCTCGTTGTCATGCAAAATGGTGTTGATGGTGGTGAACACGCGCGCGTGGTAACGGCGGGCGAATTCCACCAGAGACGCGATATCACTCACGTCGTTACAGGCGTTATGGCGCGCGCCGAAGCTTGGGCCGCCAATGTACACGGCGTCGGCGCCATGCAGGATAGCCTCGCGCGCGATGGCGACATCGCGGGCAGGGCTGAGCAATTCCAGGTGATGCTTGGGCAAGGACATAGTTTTTTTAGTCAGGCTTGTCACGGTCGAGGCGCGCATTGTAGCCGTGAAATGCCTGACCGGCATCTACCGCAGGGCTGTCAGTTCAGAGGGGGCAATGCGCCTTGGCTGTGAAGACGGCGGCACAATCGATAGAGATGTCGCCTGACCCGCCGCTTTCGCGGGCAAGCCCGCTCCCACAGGGGATTGGTGGTGGCTGGAAAACGCTGTCATCAGGGCCATTGCGCCGGGCACTGTCTTACCAACAATAGAACTCCAATGTGGGAGCGGGCTTGTCGGGTCGCCGCATCGCCTCGAAGACGGCGGCATGGCTGACAGGGATGTCATCTGACCCACCGCCCCCAGCGATTCAGGCCTTGGCGGCCATCGCGGTGACTTCCACGCGCATGCCGTCGACCGCTAATGCGGCGACGCCAACGGCCGCACGTACTGGCCAGGGCTTGGCGAAAAAGCGCTTGTAGACTTCGTTGAACGCGGCGCGGTCGGCCATGTCGGTGAGGTAGATGGTCAGGTGCATCACCCGGTCCATGGAGCTGCCGGCCTTTTCCAGGGCGACTTTCAGCGCTTGCAGGGTGCATTCGCTTTGCAGGGTGATATCGCCCAGTTCCAGGCTGCCGTCGGCACGGGTCGGTATCTGGGTGGAAACCAGGATGCCGTTGAAACCGATCACGTCGGAAGATATCGAGTCGGCATCGGGGTCCGGGGTGTACTGCAGGTCGTGGTTGGCCATGGGCGCCTCTCGTTGGCAGAGTGAGAAAGGCGCCATGGTCCCCGAAAAGATCCCTCGGGGCAAACTACGCCCAGCGCTTGAACAGCACGCTGGCATTCACCCCGCCAAAACCGAAGCCGTTGGACAACGCGTATTCGATCGACATAGGCCGCGCATGGCCGCGCACCATGTCCAGTCCTTCGGCGAGGGCGTCCGGGTTGTCCAGGTTCAGGGTCACCGGAGCGATCTGGTCACGCAGGGCAAGCACGGTGAAAATCGCTTCGATGCCGCCCGCAGCGCCCAGCAAGTGGCCGGTGGCGGACTTGGTCGAGCTGATCGCCGGGTGGCCAAGGGTGCCGAAAACGGTCCTGATGGCCGCCAGCTCGCCTTTATCGCCCACTGGCGTCGAGGTGGCATGGGCGTTCAGGTACTGCACCTGCGCGGCGTCCACCCCGGCCTGGCGCAGCGCTTGCAGCATGGCACGGCGTGCGCCGTCGCCATCCTCCGGCCCGGCGGTCATGTGGTAGGCATCGGCGCTGGTGCCGTAGCCCACCAATTCGGCGAGGGGCTGCGCGCCACGGGCCAGGGCGTGGTCCAGGGATTCGATGACCAGAATGCCGGCGCCTTCGCCCATGACGAAACCGTCACGGGCCTGATCGAATGGCCGCGACGCCCGCTCGGGTGTGTCGTTGAAGTCGCTGGACAACGCCCGCGCCGCGGCGAAACCGGCCAGGCTGACCCGGTGAATCGCCGCTTCGGCACCCCCGCACACGGCCACATCGACTTCGCCGGCGCGGATCATCCGCGCCGCATCGCCAATCGCCTGCACACCCGCCGCGCAAGCGGTCACCGGAGCGCCCAGCGGGCCTTTGAGTCCGTAATTGATCGACACATGCCCGGCGGCCATGTTGCTCAGGAATGACGGAATGGTGAACGGCGACAGCCGCCGCGGGCCCTTGCTGTCGGTGGTGCGCACGGCCTCGGCGATCGCCGGAAAGCCGCCCACGCCGGAGGCGATGATGGTGGCGGTGCGCTCTTGCGCCTCGACGCTATCGGGTGCCCAGCCGGACTGCTTCAACGCCTCATCGGCGGCAGCCAGGGCAAACAGAATGAAACGGTCCATCTTGCGCTGTTCCTTGGCCGCCAGGAGCTGATCAGGATCGAACCCGGCCTGCGGGTCCTGCAACGTGCTTTGCACCTGGCCACCGATGCTCACGGCCAGGTCTCCGATCAACGCCTCCGGCAGGCGACGAATGCCCGATTGCCCGTCCAGCAGACGTTGCCAAGTGGACTCCACACTGGCGCCCAGCGGCGTCACCGCGCCCATGCCTGTCACAACGATACGTTTGCTCATGATCAATCGACTCCGGTTGCATTGAGGGTTACAGACTCTATGGACGTCACTATCATCATGAAAGTAACATGGCGTCCTACAACTGTGTACCGTCGAGCAGGAACCGCCATGCAACGCAAATCCCTCACGAGTGAAGAATGCCCCGTCGCCCGCAGCCTGGAGCGGGTCGGGGAGTGGTGGAGCATGTTGATCATGCGCGACGCTTTGCAGGGTCTGCGCCGTTTCGACGAGTTTTCACGCAGCCTGGGGATTGCGCCGAACATGCTGACCCGCCGCCTGAACGGGCTGGTGCACGCCGGGATGCTCGAACGCCGCGCCTACAGCGAGCGCCCACCGCGCGATGAGTACGTGCCGACAGCCAGGGGCGAGGATTTGCGCATGGTGCTGATGGCGCTGGTGGCGTTCGGCAATCGGCATTACGCCGAGGAGGGCACCAGCGTAGCGCTGGTGGAGCGTGACACGGGCCTGGCGGTGCAGCCGATGATGGTGAATGCCGAAGGGAAGGTGGTGGCGCTGGAGGATTGCGCCTTGCAGGCCGGCCCGGCCGCCAGCGCGGGGATGCGCCAGCGGTTGGGCTCGACGCCGCAGTGATTACAACAGGGTGAACGGGTAGTCGACGATCAGGCGCAGCTCATTGAGCTTGCCGTCACGCTGATCGGCATTCGATGACACGATGGCGTCGCGCACCCGCAGCGACAGGTTTTTCGCCGGGCCGCTTTGCAGCACGTACTTGGCCTCCACATCGGTCTCGTGGTGATCGCCGTCGGCGCCGTAATCACCCACATAAGCGCTATTGGCCGGGGTGTGGGTGCCGTTGATGTCCGAGCCATTCACGTAGCGGGTCATGAAGCTCAGGCCCGGCACGCCGTAGCTGGCCATGTTCAGGTCATAACGAATGCCCCAGGACTGCTCGCCCGGGCCGTTGAAGTCACCCCATTGAATCGAGTTGGCCAGGTACACCGAGTCGCCACCTTCGCCGGCGCCGTTGTTGCCGGTGCCGATGTAGTCGAACGGCGTATCGCCATGCACCTTCTGGAACGACAGCGTCAGTGTGTGAGCGGTCAGGAACGAATAGGCCGCTGCCAGCGAATACGTGGTGTTGTTGATCGCACCGGCCTTGGCGCTGCCGGTGTCGAGGGTGCGGTACAGGTTGCCGTCCAGTGCCAGCGACTGGTCGTGGCCCAGCGGGAGCACATAGTTGAGGTTGGTGTAGTACTGGCGCCAGATATCTTCCAGTTCGCCCGCATACAGCGTTGCACTCAACGACGGAGTGAAGGTGTATTTGCCGCCGACAAAACTTGCACTGTTGGCCGCGACGTTGGCGTAGGTCGCATAGATGTCGTGGTCATGGTTGCTGGTCATGCCGCTGTTGGTGCTGGTGAAGTGCCCGGCTTCCAGGTCCAGGCCGGCAATCTCGCTGCTGGTCAGATCGAAGCCGGTGGCGGTCTGCGGCAGGATCCGCGTACCGCCGGTGGCGAACACCGGCGCGGTGGGCTGCAGGTCGCCGAATTTCAGCTGGGTCCTGGAGACTTTGATCTTGACTGCTGCGCCCACCGAGCCGTAACCGTCCTGGGGGTCACCATGGCGGTCGGTCGGCAGGTCGCCGGTGCCAGCATCGGCGTGGGTAGCGTCGAGCTTCATCGCGCCATAGGCGTAGGCATCCACGCCAAACCCGATAGTGCCCTGGGTGAAGCCCGAGGCGTAGTTGAGCATCGCGCCTTGGGTCCAGTCGCGGTTGTCGGCCTTGCCGCTTTGCCGGTCGCGGTCGAAATAATAGTTACGCAACAGCCCGGTGACGCTGCTGCCGTCGATAAATCCCTTGGATTCGGCCTGGTCGGTGACGGACTCGGCAAACGCCGTTTGACTGAGGCTGGCGCACACCGCCAGTGTTAACAGACTGCACTGTTTAAGCATGTTGTTCATTTCCCCGGAATACGTTGAGCGCGCACAGAAACACTGCACTTTGTTGGGTGCTGCAAAGGGTTTTATGGGCAGGTTTTTCAGCTGGGAGCGTTGAGTTTTTATTCTGTTCGACGTGGTTGTCGAAATCGATTCTATGCCCAGTCTGCGCGGGCTGCAGCCAGGTCCGGGATTAAACTCGATTAATTAAACTTCACTATTTTTAATCGATGCCGGGTGTAGCGTTGGGCGGGTCCTGGCCGCTCTGCTTCGACAAAAACCTTTGGTTGCCGCCGCAGGATCTGCGGCGGATTTTTTACGCGTCCGGTCTTTTCAGTGGGCGGCTCAGTTGAACTCACTTATGCTGCGACCCCCCTGGCTGAAACCTTCGAGACGCTGCATGAGCATGAAGTCCACCTTGCCCGAGGCCATTCCCGGCGCCCGCCCGGTGCACCTGCCGGCGCTGATCGCGTTCGAGTGCGTGGCGCGCCACATGAACTTCGCCCGGGCCGCAGCCGAGCTGGACGTCACGCCCACCGCCATGTCCAAGACCATCAAGCAACTGGAAGCGCAATTGGGCGTGCGGCTGTTCAACCGCACCACCCGCAGCGTGGCGCTGACCGAGTCCGGCACCCAGTTGCTCGATACCCTGGCGCCCGCGCTGGAACAGATCCGCTTTTCGGTGCAGCAGGTACACGACACCGCCACCCGACCGTACGGCGCCTTGAAGATCAACAGCTCCTACGTGGCCTACGCCTCGCTGATCGAGCCCCATATGGCGGCGTTTCTTGCGCAGTACCCGGACATCACCCTGGATATCGCGGTAGACAACACGCTCAGCGACATCGTGGGCGAAGGGTTTGATGCGGGAATCCGCCTGGGCCAGGCCCTGCAACGCGACATGATCGCGGTGCCGCTGGGTGCATCACAGCCGATGGTGGTGGTGGCCACGCCGCACTATTTGAAACACTCGGCGCCGTTGAACACCCCTGAGGATTTGCTGGCCCATGACTGCATCCGTCAGCGCCTGAGCAGCCGCGGGCCGTTCATGGACTGGATCTTTCGCATTGGCCAGGCCAACGTCAAGATCGACGTAAAGGGACGCCTGGTGCTGGATGAGATGCGCACCACGTTGTCGGCGGCGCGCCAGGGCTGCGGGGTGGCCATGGTGTTCCGGCCATTCGCCGAAGCGGAAATCCGCAGCGGCCAGTTGGTGCCGCTGCTGGAGCAGTACGCCGAGCCCGCCGAGACCTTCCACCTGTATTACGCCAACCGTGCGCAAATGCCCGGCAAGCTCCGGGCATTCATCGACTTCTTTCAGCAGCGCAACCGTCAGGCTATCGAGTAGCCGCCGTCCGCCAACAAGGCATGGCCAGACACGTAGCTTGAGTCTTCGGAACCGAGAAACGCCACCACGGTCGCCATTTCTTCGGCGCTGCCGAAGCGGCTGGCCGGCGTGCCGGCGGCGAACGCATGCTGGGCTTCCACCGACGGCCAGATCCCGCGGTGATGGAACGGTGTTTCGATCAGTCCCGGGCACAACGCGTTCACGCGCACACCCTGTTTGAACCACTCGATGGACGCTGTCTTGGTCATGCCCACCACCGCGTGTTTGCTGGCGATGTACAGCGCGGCGCTGTCAAAGCCGATTACGCCGCCCATGGACGCGTTGTTGATGATGCTGCCGAAGCCTTGTTCCAGCATGACCCTGGCTTCGTGCTTCATGCAGTTGAAGACCCCGCGCACATTGGGCTCGAACACCAGGTCGAAGCGTGCGTTGTCCTGCTCGACCAGCGGCGCGAACACGCCTTCGGTCCCGGCATTGTTGAAGGCGATGTCGAGTTTGCCGTAGGTGTCCACGGCAAACTTGACCATGGCGATGATGTCGGCTTCACGGGTCACGTCGACCACGATGGACGCGGCGATCCCGCCGTTGGCGGTGATCTCAGCGACCACCTCGTCCAGTTCGCTCTGGCGGCGGGCGGCGGCAACGATCTTCGCACCGCGCTGGGCCAGCACGATGGCCGCCGCCCGACCGATGCCGGAACTGGCACCGGTGATCAGCGCGACTTTACCTTCGAGTTGGCGTGGAGTGGATGAGGTCATGGCAATCTCCGTTCATGTGCTGCGCAAGGCGGTGTGCTTGCGCTATGGGCACAGGTTACGGCGCAGGATTACCCTCGATAATCCACGCAATCCTCAGTGAGTCATTAACCTTGGGTTCATTGTTGAGCGCTCTGGCTTTGAACCTGGCGTAACGCTCCCGGTTGCTCCGGCTTGCCGTCGACAATCACCAGGAACCGGCGCTGTTCCGGTCCGTCGCCCTGGACGATCTGGCGGATAGGGCCCACGGTGGATACCACGGCGGCGCCCGCCGGGTTGGTCATGAACGCCAGCAACGGTTCAAGCTTGCCGCTGCCATCGGCATTGGGCGCCAATGCCAGGGTGTACGGCTGTTTCGGCTCCAGGCCAGTCACGCCGGCTTGCAGCACTTGGGTCAGCCCCTGGCTGAACAGCGTGACGCTGGTGGCGGGTTGCCCGGTGGCCTGGCCAATGCTTTGCAAACCCAGGTGCAACGCCTGGCCCGCCACGCCCAACGGCTTGAGGTTGTCGGTGCCGGCGCCCCGGGTCACGGCATTCGGCACATAAGCGATGGCTTGCGGCGCCTGGCCGATGGCGATGTTGTCGCCGATCAGTTGGTTGGTCAGGGTGTCGATCACGGCGAAGGCGTCATCGTTCTCCAGGCCCACATAGATCCGCGTGCCATCCCCCGACGGCCAGATGCCGTGGGGCAGGCGACCCACCTTGACGGTGGCGATTTTTTCAAAGGTATCGGTGCGGTACACCTGCACCTCATTCAGGCCGCCGACGGTGATGTAGGCAAACGAGCCCTTGGCGTTTTTCACCAGGTTGACGTGGTTGGCGATCGGGCCGATGTCCAGGGTCTTGAGCAGGGTGAACGGCGGTGTGGCGCTGAAGACCTGGGCCTTGCCGATGTCCTTGAGGGTGAACCACACCTGCTTGCCGTCGGCGGAAGCGGCGATGTTCGGGCAGAACGGGCTGGCCTGCTGCACTTCACCGACTTTCTTGTGGTCGGCCACGGTGAAGATTTCAGTCAAGGGGTTGAAGGAGGAGCACACATAACCGTATTTGCCGTCCGGGGAAAATATCTGCATGCCCGGGCCCGCCTGGGTCTTGATGCGGGTTTTTTCCTGGTAGGTCTTGGCGTCGATCACCGACACATAGTCCTCGCCGCGCACCGTCACCCAGACGTCCTTGCCGTCGGGGGTGAAAAACGCCTCGTGGGGCGCGCGGCCAACGTAGGTTTTGTGCTTGACGGTATTGGTCTCGGTGTCGATGAACGACACTGAGTTCGTGCCGATGGACACCACTGCCAGGGTCTTGTGGTCCGGCGAAAAGCCCATGCCGTGCACCAGCACTTCGCCGCGGTACAGCGGGCTGAGGTTGCCGGGTTGCGGGTCGCCCAGGCTGATCACGCCCAACAGCTTGTTGTCGACCGGGTCGACCACCGACACCGTGTTCGAATACTGTTCCGCCGCGTAGAGCCGGTCCTGGTGGGTGATCGGAATGTCCGGGGCAGAGGCCTTGCCGGGAATCTGCCCGGCAAAACTGCCGGTGGCGCAGGCGATCAGGGCGAGGTTCAGCAGGGACAGTGTCAGCGTTGAACGTTTCATGCAGATTTCCTTGTGTAAGGTCAATTCGCGGGGACGGCGGGTGTTTGGGTGGGGGCGGGTGCAGGCGGTGGCGGCGGGTCGCCCACGGCCAGGCGCATGGCCGCGATCTCTTGCTGCTGTTCCACGATGATTTCCTGGGCCAGGCGCCGCAGTTGTTCGTTCTTGCCGTACTTGAGCAAGGTCACGGCCATGTCGATGGCGCCCTGGTGGTGAGCCGTCATCGAGGTGACGAAATCGCGGTCGATATCGCCGGTGGGGGGCGCGTCCATGCCGGTCATCATGCGGGTCATGGCGGCGTTGTTTTCGTCGATGAACGCGGCTTCGTGGGCCGGTGGCGCGGCGTGGGCCAAGACAGAAAACAGCACGCCGGACAAACCGCACAGCACAACGGCTGGGCCTTGCGTGGGGGAGCGGAAGATTCCCATAAGAGGATTCCCTGAATGGAGGTGCCCGGTACGACGCACGCCGACGACTTCTATTCCACCCTGGCTTGCGCCAGTATGTTCACTCGCTGCCTGCCCTGACCGAGAACGGATGACACCCCCATGACCGAAAACCTGCTCGACGCCGTTCGCCGTTACGTCGAGGCCAACGCCAACCCGGCGGGCGTGGCCCAGACCCCGATCCCCGGCTTGACCACCATTCGTTGCACCGCCCCGAGCGGGTTGCTGCACGACATGCCCAACCCGCTGGTGTGCCTGGTGCTGCAAGGCACCAAGGACGTGACCCTCGGTACCGAGACCTTTACCTTCGAGGCCGGGGATTCGTTGCTGGTGACCGCCGACGTGCCCACCGTAAGCCAGATCACCCGGGCCAGCGTCGAGGCGCCGTACCTGTCTATCGTGTTGAACCTGGATGCGGCAGTGATCGCCGAGCTGTCGTTGCAGATGAAGCCGCAGCAGGCGTCCACGGGCCTTCAGGTCAAGGCCGCCGAGCGCATCGATGAGCAAGTGGCCGATACGGCGTTGCGCCTGATGCGCTTGCTGGAGTTTCCCGCGTCGGCCCCGGTGCTGCATGCGCAGCTGGTGCGTGAGTTGCACTATTGGTTGCTCGCCGGACGCCACGGCGCCGCGATCCTTCGCCTCGGCTTGGCCGACGGCCAGGCGCACCGGGTGGCGCGGGCGGTGGCGGTGCTGCGCGCCGACTACCGGCAGGCGCTGCCGGTGGAGCGCCTGGCGGCAGCGGCGGGGATGAGTCCGTCGTCGTTCCATCGGCACTTTCGCGCGGTCACCTCGTTGTCGCCGTTGCAGTTCCAGAAGAACCTGCGGTTGATCGAGGCACGTCGCTTGATGATGTCCGAAGGCGCCTCGGCCAGCAGCGCGGCGTTCAATGTCGGCTATGAAAGCGTGTCGCAGTTCAACCGCGAATACGCCCGGATGTTCGGCCTGCCGCCGATCAAGGACGTGGAATCGGTGAAGGACTGGGCCAGAGCCTCGGCTTAGGCTCTGTACGAAAAGCCTTGATACTCGGTGATGCTGCGTTGAAAACAGGCGCAGGGTTGGTCGGAATGGGCAAACAACCGGCACGTTTCGGCAACGCCTGGGACGCAGTGGCTTTCTATCATGGCGGCACACCCCATCAGGAGCTGTGCCATGACCCAGATCACCCTCGTAACCGGCGCCAGCCGCGGCCTTGGCCGGAACACCGCACTCAGCATTGCCCGCCACGGCGGTGATGTTGTCATCACTTACCAGCGCCGCGCCGAAGACGCCCTGGCCGTGGTCGCCGAGATCCAGGCCCTGGGCCGCAAGGCCGTCGCGTTGCCCCTGGACACCGGCGATGTCAGCGGCTTTGCCGCTTTCGCCAGCGCACTGCGCAACGCCCTGCGCGACACCTGGCAGCGTGACAGTTTCGATCACCTGGTGAACAACGCCGGCCACGGCGACTACGCCTTGATCGAGCACACCACCGAAGCGCAGTTCGACGGCCTGGTGAATGTGCATCTCAAGGGCGTGTTCTTCCTCACCCAGGCCCTGCTGCCCGTGATCGCGGACGGTGGCCGTATCGTCAACCTGTCCTCGGGGCTGACCCGCGTGTCATTCGCCGGCTATGCCGCCTATGCGGCGGTCAAGGCGGCGGTCGAGGTGTTGTCGGTGTACATGGCCAAGGAGTTCGGCGCGCGCGGCATTGCGGTGAACACCGTGGCACCGGGCGCGATCGAGACCGATTTTGGCGGCGGCGCCGTGCGCGACAACCCGGAGGTGAACAAACTCTTCGCCGACATGACCGCCCTGGGCCGCGCCGGTGTGCCGGACGATATCGGCCCGATGATTGCCGGGCTGCTGTCACCCGACAACCGCTGGGTCAACGCGCAGCGCATCGAAGTGTCCGGTGGTCAGGGCATCTGAGCCCTGAAGGCATAAGCCAGCACGTTTGATTATTGGACAGGGAACGTCCTCGCCACCAATGCTGGAGCCCTTTATTCAGAGGGTGCTCCATGACCGTTCAACGCCAACTCAAGCTGGGCGCGTTCATGCGCCCAGCCAGTATTCATACCGGTGCCTGGCGCTATCCGGGCGCCTTTCGCGACGCCAATTTCAACTTCTCCCACCTCAAGCGTTTCGCACAGACCCTGGAAAAAGCCCGTTTCGACGCGTTTTTCATGGCCGACCACCTGGCCCTGCTGAATATGCCCACCGAGGCCTTGAAGCGCAGCCACACGGCGACGTCCTTCGAACCCTTCACCTTGCTGTCGGCCCTGAGCCAGGCTACCGAGCATATCGGCCTGGTGGCGACGGCTTCGACCACCTATGACGAGCCGTTTCATATCGCGCGGCGCTTTGCCTCGCTGGACCACCTGAGCAACGGCCGCGCCGGTTGGAATATCGTCACCACCGCCAACCCCGATGCGGCGCTGAACTTCGGCCTCACGGAGGCACATTCCCATGACGAGCGATATGCCCGGGCGCGGGAGTTCTACGATGTCGTCACCGGGCTCTGGGACAGCTGGGCGGATGATGCGTTTATTCGTGACGCCGAAAGCGGCGTCTACTTCGACCCCGACAAGCTGCATACCCTCGATCACCAGGGCCGCTACCTGAACGTGCGTGGCCCGCTGCATATCGCGCGGCCGGTGCAGGGCTGGCCGGTGATCGTGCAGGCGGGTTCGTCCGAGCCCGGGCGCCAGTTGGCCGCCGAAACCGCCGAAGTGATCTTCGTGGCACCCGGCACGCTGGAGGAGGGGCGCAGGTTCTACGCCGACATCAAGCAACGCATGCGCCTGATCGGGCGCCAGCCGGATCACCTGAAGATCCTGCCCGGCGCCTTTGTGGTGGTGGGTGACACGCTGGAACAAGCACGCCGTACACGCGCCCACCTTGACAGTCTGGTGCACGAGCAGAGCGCAATCGCGTCGCTGTCGGTGGCCCTGGGCACGGATGCGTCGGCATTCGATCCCGATAAGTACCTGCCCGATATCCCGCCCACCAACGGCAGCCAGAGCGCCCGCGAGCGGGTCCTGGCACTGGCCGACCGCGAACAACTGACCGTACGCCAACTGGCGCAACGCCTGGGCGGCTATGCCGGGCTTTCGTTCGTGGGCACGGCCCACAGCATCGCCGACGAGATGCAACAGTGGCTGGAGGAAGAGGGCAGCGACGGCTTCAACATCATGTTCCCGTGGTTGCCCGGCGGGCTCGATGACTTCGTCGACAAGGTGGTGCCGGAGCTACAGGCACGGGGGATTTTCCGGCGTGAATACGAGGGCACCACATTGCGTGAAAACCTCGGATTGCCACGGCCGGGGAATCGCTTCTTCCCCTGACCGTTGGCAGCTAGTACGCCAGGGGCCGGCTTACTCTTTGACGTTCATGAACTCTTCGGCCCACGCCACGTAGCTTTCCGGCAGCGTATAGGTGTGGGTCAGTTCGGTGGCGCTGAGGTTCGAGGTGGTGTGGGTGACGTTGCGCTGGGCGCGCAGGCTGTCGTAGGTCGCCTTGATCGAGGCGAAGTAGGCGCCGTGCCCGGCCACCACCACCCGCACACCCAGGTCGGCCAGGCGCTGGCTGTCGTTGAGTTTCGGGTTGCCGTAGGTCACCAGCATCAGCGGCACGGTGAGGTTGGCCGAAATCTGCTCCAGGTGATCGAAATCGGCGACACCGACCATGCAGATACCGTCGGCGCCGGCTTTTTCATAGGCTTTGGTACGTTCGATGACCGCGCTGGTGGGCAATACGCCGGCGTTGGTACGCGCGATGATCGACAGCTCAGGGTCGACCCGTGCTTCGAGCGCCGCCTTGACCTTGCCGATGCCCTCGTCGATGGAGATGAGGTCGGTGGACTTGCGGCCAAACTGCGCCGGCAGCAGCGTGTCTTCGATGGTCAGGGCCGCCACACCGGCGCGTTCCAGTTCTTCGACGGTGCGCATCACGTTCAGCGCGTTGCCGTAGCCGTGGTCGGCGTCGGCGATGAAGGGCAGTTGGGCCACGCGACCGATGCGGGTGGCCTGTTCAACGAACTCACTCAACGTGATCAGCGCGAAATCCGGTGCCGCCAGCACCTGCAACGAGGCGACGGAGCCGCCCAGGATACCGACTTCAAAACCCAGGTCGGCGGCGATGCGCGCCGACATCGGGTCGAACACCGAGGCGGTTTCGACGCACATCCGGGTGGCGAGCAATTCACGAAATTTGCGACGAAGCGCCGAGTGAGACATTTTTGACATGATCTTTCCTGGTTCTGGCCATTGTCGACGTACGATCAATGCCTGTTCATAGTTATGCAAGTCTTGGTTGCGCAAGACTACCACGCGCTAAAACCGGGGATTATGACGTTTGAGAATGGGCTATGCGCCAATCACATGGCGTGTTCCCGCGCCGCCGGCAGTCAAGCCAGGTCTTTGAGCGGTTCGGCCAGCTCCAGCACCTGCTGATGGAACCGTCGCAGCGAGGCATTGTGGCCCACGCTGATCAGGATGGTGTCCGGCAGCTGCTGCTTGAGCAATTGGTAGCAGACCGACTCGTTCGCCGCATCCAGCGCTGAACTGCTCTCATCCAGAAACAGCACCGCCGGGCGTGCCAGCAGGGCGCGCACGAAGGCACAGCGTTGTTGTTCCCCCACGCTCAGGGACTGGGCCCAGTCGCGTTCCTGATCCAATTGTTCACTCAAATGCTGCAGGCCAACAAGCGCCATGGCGTGAATCATGGCTTCATCTTCCGCAGGGCGAGGCGGGTTGGGGTACCACAGCGCTTCGCGCAGGCTGCCCAGGGGCAGGTAGGTTTTTTGCGCCAGCGTCAGCGACTGCGCCAGGTCATAGCTCGCCGTACCCCGGGCGTGGTGCCAGATGCTCGTGATCGCACGGATCAGCGTCGACTTGCCAAAACCCGAGGGCGCGCTGATCAACAGGCTGTCACCGGGCTTGAGGCTCAGGTTGAAGCCCTCCAGCAGGCGTCGGCCATTGGGCAGCCAGATGTCCAGGTTGCGGATGTGCAGGTCGCCGGTCTGTTGGCTCAGCACCACCTCGGACTTGACCTTGACGGTGTCCAGGCGCCGCTGGAAGCCGATCAAGCGGTCGATCACCGATTTCCATTCGGCCAGTTCCGGAAACACCCCCACCAGGTAGGCAATCGCCGCATGCACTTCGCCAAAGGCCGCGCTGATCTGGGTCAGGCGGCCCAGGGTAAAGGCCCCGGCAAAAAACTGCGGCGCCATCACGAACATCGGAATCACCGTGGCGCTGCGCAAGTAGAAGGTGGAGTAACCCATCATCAGCTTCTGCTTTTTCACCAGCACCCAGAAGTTCTGCAACGCCGCTTCCAGGCGCTGGTTGAAACGCTGGTTTTCCACGGCCTCGCCCCGGTACTGCGCGACCGAGTCGGCGTTTTCCCGCAAGCGCATCAGCGCAAAACGAAAGTCCGCCTCACGCCGTTGCTGCATGAAGTTCAAGTGGGGCAACGCGCGGCCCAGCCAGAACGCGAACCCGGTGCCCAGCAGGGCATAGACAATCGCCACCCAGACCAGCAAACCCGGGATGACCAGGGTATGTTCACCCACGGGGATGCTCACCAGGTCCGAGGCCTGCCACAGGATATTCAGGAACGAAAACAGCGAGACCACGGCGGTCAGCAAGCCCAGGCTCAGCTTGAGGGACTTGATGATAAACAGGTCCACGTCTTCGGCGATGCGCTGGTCGGGGTTGTCCACATCGGTTTCGGTCAGCTTGAGCTTCTGGTAGCGCTGGTCGTTCAGCCACTGGTCCAGCAGGTGCCGCGTGGACCAGCGCCGCCACAGCAACGTGAGCTTCTGCTGGAAGTGATAGGCGCCCACGGTGAATGTCGCCAGGCCGACCTGCAGCAGGATGAATTGCAGGCCGCCGAGCAGGAAACCCGGGTAATCCTTGTCCTGCAAGGCGTTATAAAAATGCAGGTTCCAGAAGTTGTTGAGGATGTTCACCCCCACCAGGCACAGGTTCATCAGCACGGTGGCCAACAGCAACAACAGGGCCGGGTACTTCTGTTCGGATGTCCAGAAAGGTCGTGCCAGGCGCCAGAAATTGCGAAGTGTATGCATGGGGGCTGAAGAAGTCCGGTCGCTTGCGACGTTGAGTTTGCAGGGGAGGGAGGATAGGATCCCCAATGCTAATCGCTTGCATTCATTAGGGAAAGTCACGGGAGACCCGTTATCGAATTTCCAGACTGGCTCCAGCAGGCCTGGCCGCCCATCCAACGGGTCATCCAGCACGAGCCGAATGATCAACCTTCCATCGTCCTCCGCCACGCCGCCGACCCCGCCGTGCTGCACCCGGTGCTGGCCGAGTTCGCGCTGCGCTATCCGGGGATCAACAAGGCGGCGGTGGCTTCGCAGTGGTCGATGAACTACATGAGCATCACCGTGCCCGCCACGCTGGCATGCCTGCTGACGCTGGACTGGGCCATTGATTTTTGGGATGACGGCAGCGTATTGCGGCTGGACGGCGGCCAACCCCTTGCCTTGCACTTTGCCAACCCGGTGCCCACGCTGGCGGTGCACGGGCGTGCCGCTTACCTGTCACGCTGGGTGCATGAGCATTTGGCGCCGCTTTTTAACACCCTGGCAGCGGCGGGCGGCCTGGCGCCGAAGATCCTCTGGGGCAATTTTGTCGCGATCTGGGACGGTGCCTTCGAACGGCTTGACCGCGACCTGCGCCGCGAAGGCTTTGCCGAGGCGCACCGCTGGCTGGAGCCGGTCACCGTAAATGACGGTCGCTTGAAGCTGCGCGGCTTGCAGCGCCAGGTGCCGTCGCCCGCGCCGGAGATCTGCGCCCAGTTGCCCTTGCGTCGGCATTGCTGCCTGCATTACCAGTTGCACGAGTTGGTGGAAGGCGAGCCGCTGGTGCTGTGCGAATCCTGCCCCAAACTGCATCGCCTGCCCGTGGCCGAGCAGGTCAGCTACCTGCATTACCTCTACGACTGAGGCTGAACCATGCCCGCCGGGCGTGTTTCGGCCACCGGTTCCACTTCGCTCAAGCGCCCATGTTCGATGCGGATCAGTCGATCCGCCAGACCAAAGTACGCATCGTCGTGGGAGATCACGATCACCAGTTTGCCGCGCTCGCGCAGGTCGGTCAGGATCCGCGTGTAGAAGAAGTGCTTGAACACCGGGTCCTGGTCCGCGGCCCATTCGTCGAACAGGTAGCAGGGGCGGTCGTCCAGGTACGCGCTGAGCAGTGCCAGGCGCTTGCGTTGCCCGGTGGACAGCGCGAGGGTGGTCAACCGCCCGTGTTCGATATGCACTTTGTGATCCAGCTGCAGGTGCACCAGGTAATCCTGGGCCTGCTGCATCAAGTGCGGATCGTCGCCGTCGAAGAGGTTTTCGAACAGGCAGAAGTCGGTGAAGATCGCCGAAAAATGCTGGCGATAATGGTGATTGTCGTCACTGGAGGACACCTGTTCGTCCAACATCACGTCGCCGCTTTCCGGGCGGTAGAGGCCGGTGAGCAATAGCGCCAGGGTGGTCTTGCCGCTGCCGTTGCCGCCGGTGATGAATACGGTTTCCCCGGCGTTGAGCGTCACATCGATGGGCCCCAGGGTGAAATGCCCGTCTTCGCGCTCGCGGTAATAGGTATGGGTGACCTGGCGGCACACCAGGCTGCGCACGTGGGTCGGCGCGAAGGTTTCGATGGCTTCATGGGCGCCTTGCATCTCGCCTTCCAATGCGCGGATCTTGTTCAGCGCCACGCTGGCCCGGCCCAGGGTCGGCAGGGCATGCATCAGTTCCGAAAGCGGGGTGATCATGTACAGAATCGCCAGGATATACCCGGTGACCAGGCTCACACTCAGCTCGATAAAGTGCGGCGCAGCAAACAACACCACGCCGATCAGCAGGTAGAACACCGCGTTGCCCCAGTTCAGCACCACGGCATAGATGCTCATGCCGCGCACGAAATCCCGGCGATACTGCTGGCTGACCGGCAGCAGCAGGCGCGCGAAGAAATGCTGGCGACGCGGGTGGTTGAGCTGCAACTCTTTACTGCCGTCAGTGAGCAGGCGGTAGTGATCGAACAGTTGGTCCTTGAGCTCCCGCGCCCGGGAAATCGAGGTCAGCGCCCGGCGCTGCGGCCAGTTGAAACTCAAGCTACCCAGCACGATCAACAACACGGTCAAGCCCAACAGCGGCAGGCTGAGCCAGCCCAGGTAGGCCAGGCACGCGACGATGATGCCGCCGTTGACCAGCAGGATCGGCACCAACTCCACCGCCTGGCTGATGGTTTGCGTATCGTCGGTCAGCATCGCCAGCAGGCGGTGCTTGCCGAGTTTCTGCAATTGCGCGTACGGCGTGTCGATCAACTTGGCGCTCAGGTGCAGGCGCATATCGTTGACAGCGGCCTGGCCCAGGCGCAGCAGGCTGATGTCGGAGATGATCCGCGACACCGCCACCAGCAGCACCAAAGCGCCAAAGTACGCGCTATCGATCGGGCGCAATTGTTCGAACACCGTGAGGCTGTGGTTGATCATGGCGATCAGACCCGCCGCCGCGAGGCCGCAGGCCAGGCCGGTCAAGGTCGCGACCGAAAGCGCGCGCCACGAGCGCCGGGCCATGAGTATCAGCAAATCCATTCAAACCGCTCCGTCTGTAGCGATGGCCGCAAGGCTCGCCACCAATTGTTGATGCACCACCGGTTGCTCGAGGATGTTCAAGTGCTGGGCCTGAACCACTTCGCGCACCAGCGGCCCGCTGCTCAGGTGTTCCCACTGCGGGTCGGCAAAGTCGGCGGCCTGCAACGTGTCGCTGGCCCACCATACGTGAACCGGGCAGCTTAGCCGCGGCGGCTGGAAACTGGCCAGCAGGCGTTGCGTGTGCTGCTCGTAGCCCAGGCGGGTGTGCAGGTGTTCCCAGCTGTCGCCATCCAGTTGCAAGCCTTGTTGTTGAGCCCACTGAGCGAGTTCCGGCAGGCGCTCGGCGGCGGGCAGGGCGTCGAGTCTGGCGGTCAATGCCGTCAGCGGCAACTGGCGCAGCGCGGCCTGGCTGTCCGCCGTCAACGCCTGGGCTGACGCCGCCAGCAGGGTTTGCGCGCTGTCCGGCGCTGCCTGGCGCTGGTATTGCGAATCGAGAATGCCGAGGAACGCCACCTGTTCGCCGTCGCGCTCCAGCTGCGCGGCCGCGCTCATTGCGAGCAACCCGCCGAGGGAAAACCCCAGCAGATGATACGGCCCGTGGGGCTGCTGGCGGCGCAAGTGCTCGACGTACAGCGCCGCCAGGCGTTCGAGGTCGCTGTCTGCCTGGGCGGCGCTGTCCGTGCCCAGGTACGCAGCCTGCAAACCCCACAGTTGCCAGTTCGGCAGATGGGGCAACAGCGCGCGGTAATCCTGCACATGGCCGGTGGAGGGGTGGAAGCAGAACAACTGAGGGCCGCTGTCGGTGCTCGACAACCGCACCAGCGGCGACAGCTGGAACTGCGCCTGTACCAGCGTCGCGAACGCCGCCACGCTGGGCGCGTTGAACACCGCGTTCACCGTGACCGGCGCCGACAACACCGTTTGCAAGCGGCTGGCCAGGCTCACCGCCGCCAGCGAATGCCCGCCGAGGGCAAAAAAATCATCGTCGATGCCCACCCGCTCCAGGCCCAGTACCTGGGCCCAGACGTCAGCCAGCAACGCTTCCAGCGGTGTGCGCGGCAAGGCACTGCCGACGCTGTCGAGGACCTTGTCGGCCCATTGCTGCAAGGTCTTGCGGTCGAGTTTGCCGTTGCCCATCAGCGGCAGCGCTTCGACGATACGCAAGCTCGGCAGCATATAGTCCGGCAAACGGTCCTGGGCCTGGCCATGCAGTTGCGCCACGCTGGGCGTTTGCCCGGGTGTCAGCGTGAGGAAGGCGAACAGTTGCTGGCCAAGCTCGCCCTTGGGGATGCATTCCACCGCCGCCTGGGCCACGCCCGGCAGGCTGGCCAGTTGCGCCTGGATCTCGTCGAGTTCCACACGAAAGCCACGCACCTTGACCTGGCGATCCGCTCGGCCACTGATTTCCAGGCTGGCGTCATGCCGGTAGCGCGCGCGGTCGCCGCTGCGGTAGAGGCGTTCGCCGTCGCGCTCGATAAACCGCTCGGTGTCCTGCTGCGCTTCCAGATAACCGCGCGCCAGTTGCGGGCCGCCGATATACAGTTCGGCGGCTTGCCCCGGCGCGACCGGTTGCAGGCTGTCGTCGAGCAGGTAAAGGCGCATGCCGTCCAGGCGGTCACTCAACGGCAGGCGACGGTAATCGCAGCTCGGCTCAAGCCGGTGCATCGCCACGCCTACGGTGGTTTCCGTCGGGCCATAGTGGTTGAACAACGTCAATGCCGGCGCACGCTGGCGCAGTTGCTGCAACAGGCGCGGCGAGCAGGTTTCGCCGCCGAGAATCAGTTGTTTGCCGGGCAGCACATCCGCTCCGGTTGTGCTGAGCAGCCAGGCGTCGAGCAACGACGGCACGATTTTCAGGTGATCGACCGGGTATTGCGCCTGCCAGGCCGCCCAGGCGTGGGCGTCCATGGCGATGTCCTTGTCCAGCAAATGCAGTTCGCCGCCGCTGAGCAGGGCCGGGAACAGCAGGGTGTAACCCAGGTCGGCTGCCAGCGAGGTGACGATGGCACTGCGTTCGCCCGGGGCCAGTTGCAGGCGTGCGGACACGCTGGACACATAACTGGCCAGTTGCGCGTGCTCCACGATCACACCTTTGGGCGAACCGGTACTGCCCGAGGTGAACAGCACATAGGCGGCGTCCTGGGGTTGAATCCCGTGCGCCACCTCAGTCATCGGCGCCTGCTGCCAAGTGGCGGTGTCGCGCAGATCCAGGCTGCCCGCATTCGCCAGCAGCGGGGCAGGGCCCGCCGCGCCGCTGAGTACGAAACGCGGCTGCGCCTGTTGCAGCATCGCCAGGGTGCGTTGCGCTGGCTGATGCACATCCAGCGGCACGAACGCCGCGCCGCTCTTGAGCACGCCGAGCATCGCCAGCACCATCGACGCCGAACGGTCCAGGTACAACGCCACCCGGTCTTCGCGACCGACGCCCTGGGCGCGCAGATAATGCGCCAGCTGATTGCTGCGCGCGTGCAGCTCGGCATAGCTCAGGTGCAGGTGCGTGTCGCGCAGTGCCAGGTGATCGGCAAAACCCGTGGCAGTCTCGTTGAAGCGCGCAGGCACGCTGACGAACCCCGGCGCGCCCGTGGTTTCACACGCGGCCAATACCTGCGCAAAACGCGGCGCATGCAGCGACAGCTCCGCCAGCGGCTTGGCCGGATGGTTCAGGGCGTCGAGCAGCAACGATTGCAGTTGCTCCAGCAGGGTTTCGGCGGCCTGCACGCTGTAGCGGTTGGCCTGATGGCACAGATCGAGGCGATAAGCGCCGTTGCCCTGGTCTTGCGCGATCAGCAGCAATTCCATGCCGGCAGGGTTCGCCTCCAGCGCGGTGATCTTGAGCGAGCCAGCCACATCAGCGGCCCACTGGAAGCCAAACGCGACGGTGTCGACGGGCGGCGAGTACTCCTGCCATTCGATGGCCTGTTCACACAGTGCCTGCAGCGTCGTCAAACGCTGGCCGAAGGTGCTTTCAGGCGCGGGCTGCCAGGGCAGGGGCAGCGCCTTGGCGAACAACCCCCAGCAGTCGGCGAGTTCCTCATAGTCGTCGCGGCAGTCATGCACCCAGTTCAGGGTCAGGCCTGGGCTGTCGGTGGCGCTCAAGCGTTGCAGCAACACGGCCCAGGCGCTCATCAGCACCTGTTCGACCGGGGCGGATTGGCGTCGCAGCGCCGCACTCAACTCAGGGGAAACGCTGGCCGAGGTGGTCAGCAACACCGCGTGCGCATCGTTGCGTACCTCGCGGTACAGCAATTCGCTGCCGGCGGACTCACCCAGGGCCAGGTCGGCCCAGAATTGTCGGCCCAGTTCAGCGTCTTCGTCGGTTTGCAGGTCGTGCACCCAGGCGCTGTACTGGGTGTAGGTCATGGCCTCGTCGTCGGGCTGCGGCGCTTGCGCCGAACCCAAGGCCCGGGCGAGGCGCAGCAGGGTGCCACGGTCGGCGGCCAGTGCCGGCAATTGCACGGTGACCTGCTGCACATCGTCCGCCAGCGCCTCTACTTCAAGGCTGATGGACGGAGCCGCCGCCACGCTTTGCAACGGCACCTGCAAGCCGGGCTGGGGCCGTGCCTGCAAACGCAACGCGTCGTGACAGTCGGTGAGTGCCGCCAGCCGTTCGCGCAGGCCTGCCAGTGCCGCCGCCCCGCGAACTTGCACGCTCAAGCGTGCCGGCGGCGCATTCGCCAGCCACTGGCTGCGCTGCTGCGGGGACAGGGCGAATGCCGCTTGCTGCTCGTATTGGCTCATGCCTGTTCCCCCACACCTTGCAGTTGTTCACGATTCATCATTTGCCCCATGGCCACGCAGATCTTGCGCTCACCCTCGAACGGGTCGCGGGCGTGGGCCACCAGCATATTGTCGAGCATCACCATGTCGCCTTTTTGCCAGGCAAAACGCACGGCGCAGGCTTCGTACGCGGCACCAATCACGTCCATCACCGCATCCTCGATGACGCTGCCGTCGCCGTAATACACGTTGCGCGGCAAGTTGCCCTCGCCAAACAGCTTGATCAGGTTGGCACGCACCTCCGGCTCCAGGCAGGCGCTGTGGTGCAACTGCACCTGGTTGAAGAACGAACGCTCGCCGGTGTCGGGGTGTTCGACGATGGCCGGGCAATACTGGGCAATCTTCAGGTTGTCGTCGCCCAGCCATTCCCAGCGCATGCCCGATTGCCGGCACTGACGCTCGACTTCCTCGCGTTGCTCGGTCTTGAAGAAGTCCTGCCAGCGCACGTCCAGTTTGTCGGTGAAGTGCCGCACATACAGCAGGCCCAGGGCCTGCAAGCGTTCGACGATGACCGGCGGCAACTGCGCCAGCACCTGGCGGCAATCGACAATCGGCGTGCAGCCGCCCTTGGGTGCCGGGATTTCGCAGAAGAACCACTGCTTGCGCGGCCATTGCGGCAGGTGCGAGCTTTCGTTGTGGAACAGGATCATGTGTTGTTCCGGGTACGGTGTGGAGTGGTAGATGTTCTTGCCTGACGTGTTTTTCGGCAGGTCGCCGTAGGTGCCGTACAGGTCCGGCTCGATGGCCTGGGCGAACTGCTCGAAAGCACTTGCGTCCGGCAGGTTGAAACCGCGGAACAACAAGCCGCCATGGGTGCGCAACTGTGCGTTGATCCAGTCCCGGGCCTGCTCGGCCCAGTGCACCGGGTCGAGGTCGGCCAACAGCGGTTCGATCACCAGTGGCAGCGGCTGCGTGTCGCTCAGGGTGCGCGTGCGCACCTGTTCATGGGCCAGCTGGCTCACGGCGGTGGCGCGGGTCTGCTTGAGTTTGCTCATCTTCGACAGTTTGCGCGCACTGCGGGCTTGCGCCTCATCCGCCACCACGGCAACCGCGGCGCTGTCGCCGTCAAGGCGCCACGCCCAGTCGTCCAGGGTCAGCTGTTGCACCAGTTGCTCGAAACCTTGTTCCAGACGGGCAACGGTCTGCGCCTGCAACACGCTGGTGCGGTACACCCAGCGCACGTTCAGGCCGGTTTCGTCTTCCTCGACAAACACCGCGAGGTCGAACTTGCTGGTTTCCTGACGCGGTTCCAGGTGCTCCACCTCCAGCCCCGACAACGTGGCCGTGCCTTGTGGTGTGTTCTGCATCACGAACAACACCTGCACCAGCGGGTTGACCCCCGGTGTGCGCGGCGGTTGCAGGGCTTCCACCAGCTTGTCGAACGGCACTTGTTGGTGCTGGAAGGCGGCCAGGCAGTCGTCCCGCAGGCGTTGCAGGCGGCTGTCGAAGCTGTCGGACTCACTCAAGCGCGCACGGATCGGCAACACGTTGACGAAGAACCCGATGAGGTTTTCCAGCGCCGGGTGTTCGCGGTTGGCGAGGTCGGTGCCGACGATAAAGTCGTGGCTGCCGGTGGCCCGCTGCAGCAGGCTGTTGAACGCATTGAGCAGCACCATGAACAGCGTCGCCCGGTGCTGCTGGGCGTAAGCCTTGAGCACGTGGGTGTGGGCCGGGCTGAAGTGTTGCGTCAACACCGCGCCTTGATAGTCCGGCTGTGTCGGGCGCGGAGCGTCCAGCGGCAACGGGATCAAGGTGGGCGCGCCATCGAGCTGGCGGCGCCAGTAATCGATGGCGCGCGCCAGTTGGCGTTGTTGCGCTTCGCTGCGTTGCCAGTGGGCGTAGTCGGCGAATTGGATCGGCAGCGCCGTATACACCGGTGTCGAGCCGCTGGAATAGGCCTGGTAACCGGTGATCAGCTCCTGGATCAGAATGCCCATGGACCAGGCATCGGTGGCGATGTGGTGCAGCACCAGTTGCAGCACATGGTCGTCCTCACCCACGCGCAGCAATTGCGCGCGCAGCATCGGCGCCTGTTGCAGGTCGAACGGCAGCGCCGCCTGTTGGTCGATCGCCGCTTGTAGCGCCTGGGGCTCGATGTGGCGAGGCGTCAGGTCCAGCGGTGTCGCTTCATGGATCACCTGGCAAGGTTGATCCCCCTTGAGCTGGAAGCCGGTACGCAGTGATTCGTGACGCTCCAGCACGCGTTGCAGCGCGTTTTGCAGCGCCGCAATATCCAGCGCGCCACGCAGGCGCACCACGCTGGACATGTTGTACGCCGCGCTCGGGCCTTCGAAACGGTCGAGGAACCACAGGCGTTGCTGGCTGTAGGACAGCGGCAGGGTCTGGTTGCGCGGTACCGGCAGAATCTCGCTGTCGTCCAGCTCCCGGGCGTGCTGATCGACCGTCTGTGCCAACTGCTCCAGGGTGCCGCCCTCGAACAGCGTGCGCAGCGGCAGGTGCACGTTCAGGCGCCGGCGGATGCGCGACAGCACCTGGGTGGCCAGCAATGAATGGCCGCCAATGGCAAAAAAGTCGTCATGCACGCTGACCTGATCGACGCCGAGGATTTCTTGCCAAAGCGCGGCCAGCACCTGCTCGGTCGGTGTGCGCGGTGCCACCGACACGCCTTCGGCCGGCTCGGCGTGGGCCACGTCCAGGGCGGCGAGGGCACGGCGGTCGACCTTGCCGTTGGGGCTCAGCGGCAACTGCGCCAGGCTGATCCAGCGCGCCGGCACCATATACGCCGCCAGTTGCCCGGCCAGATGCGCGGTCAACGCCTGTTGCGCTGTTTGCCCGCCCAGCCCGGCGCTGGCATCGAGTACGTACCAGGCCACCAGTTGCAGCGCGCCTCGGCTGTCGGGCAGCGCCAACACGGCCGCGCTGTCCACCGCCGGGTGCTGCATCAGACGGTTTTCGATCTCGCCCAATTCGATGCGATGGCCGCGAATCTTCACTTGCTGGTCACGGCGACCCAGGTATTCGATCACGCCATCGGCGCGCAGACGGCCAATGTCGCCACTGCGGTACAGACGCGCGCCAGGCTCGAACGGGTGCGTTACAAAGGCTTCGCGGGTGCGCTGCGGATCGCGCAGGTAGCCACGGCCTACGCCGACGCCGCCGATGCACAGCTCGCCCGGTACGCCGATGGGCACCATGCGCAGGTCGGCATCCAGGACAAACACCTGATTGTTCGCGGTCGGGCGGCCAATCGGCATGTGCAGGCAGTCATCGCCCGGTGCGGTAGTGATCGGGTAGAACGCCACGTCGTCCGAGCATTCCGCCGGACCATAGGCGTTCATCAGCGGGATCGCCGGGAAACGCGCGAACCAGTCCTGGGCCAACGCCGGTGGCAGCGCTTCGCCGGTCGGCAGCAGCCAGCGCAGGTGCGTCAGGCGGTGTTCCGGGCGTGCTTCCTGGAGCATGCCGCGAATCAGCGCCGGCACGGTTTCCAGCAAGGTCAGTTGCAGGTCTTGCACAGCATCGAGCAGCGCCACCGGGTCGTGGGCCTGAGCGTCCGGCAGGATCTGCACGGTCGCGCCCACCAGCGGCGCGGCGAGGAACTGCCATACGCAGATATCGAAGGCCGGCGAAGCGGTCTGGGCGATCCGGTCGTGTTCGCCCAGGCCCAGGGCCGGCACCTTGCCGAAGATGTTATTGAGCATGCCGCGTTGTTCCACCATCACGCCCTTGGGGGTGCCGGTGGAGCCGGAGGTGAAAATCACATAAGCCAGTTGGTCAGGCGTGTGCGCGTACTGCACCGCCGGCTTGGCCTCGCCTTGCCACAGCGTCTGCGCGACCAGGCAGGTGGGTTGCTTGAGGGTTTTCGGCAGTACGTCGTCCAGCACGCCGGTGGCGTGTTCGCACACCAGCAGCAGCGGGGCTTCACCCAGGTCGAGCAATTCGGCCAGGCGCTTCGCCGGCTGCTGGATGTCCTGGGCCTGGAACGCCGCGCCAGCCTTGAGTGTGCCGATCATCAGCGTGAGCAATTCAAGGCCGCGTGCGGCGAACAGCGCCACCAGGGTCTCAGGCCCGGCGCCTGCCGCTTGCAAGGCGTGGGCGACGGCATTGGCGCGCCGATCCAGCTCGGCGTAGGTCAACGACTGCTGCTGATCAACCGCTGCGACTTGCTCAGGTCGGCGGCGCACCTGTTCGGCAAACAACGCGGCGTAGCCTTCGTTCAATGGGAAATCGACCGCGCTGTGGTTCCAGTCCACCTGCAATTGCTGGCGTTCGGCAGCCGGTAGCATGGCCAGGCTGGCCAAGGTGGCCTCCGGCGCGTCGAGCATGCTGGAGAGCAACTGCGTCAGGTGACCGAGCATGCGCTCCACCGTGTCGGTACTGAACCGCTGGTTGTCGTAGGACAGGCGAATGCCCAGGCGGTCGCCGGGGTACAGCACTACCGTCATCGGGAAGTTGGTGTGTACGCGGTCTTCGTAGATATCGATGCTGAAGGCGTCCAGTTGCACGCTGCTGATGTCCAGCGGGGCGTTTTCGAACACCACCAGGCTGTCGAACAGCTGCTGGCCGCGCGGCACTTGGCTGCTGCGCTGGATATCCACCAGCGAGGCGCTTTCGTGCTCGCGCAGGCGGGCGTTGTGGGACAACAACGCTTGCAGCCAGTCCGCCACCCGGGCCTCGGGGTCCACATCGACGCGCAGCGGCAAGCTGTTGATGAACAGCCCGACCATTTCTTCGACACCCGCCAGGTCGGTGGGGCGACCGGCCACTGTCACGCCGAACAGCACGTCGCGCTGGCCGCTGTAGCGCGACAACAACAGAGCCCAGGCGCCCTGGATCCAGGTGTTGGGTGTCAGTTGGTAGTGTTGGCACAGCTGCTGTAGCCGCTGGGTCTGGCTGATGCTCAAGGTACGGTCGACATCACCCACTGCTTCCGGCGCTTGCTCTGGACGGGCGAGGGCGCTGTCCACGTGCAACGGGGTTGGCTCGCTGAAGCCTTGCAGCTCGGTTTGCCAGAAAGCCAGTGCGGCGGCCTGATCCTGGCGTTCCAGCCAGCTCATGTAGCCACGGAACGAGCGCAGGCGCGGACGTGCCACCGGCTCCTGGCGTACCTGGGCCTGATAAATCGCCAGCAGGTCTTCCATCAACAGGCCGAAGCACCAGGCATCGGTGAGGATATGGTGGAAGCTGCGCACCACGGCGAAACGGCGGTCGTCGAGCTGGAACACCCGCAGGTGGGTCAGTGGCGCGCTGGCCATGTCGAAGCCCTGCACGCGCTGGGCTTCCAGGGCCTGGTCCATCGCCGCATGCTGCGCAGCGTCATCCAGGTGACGCAGGTCCTGCCAGTCGAAGGCCGCCGGGGTGTTGCGGTACACGCATTGCAACGGCGCGTGATCGTCCTGCCACCAGAATGCGGTGCGCATCATCGGGTGCCGTTCGAGGAACAGCTGCCACGCGGCTTCCATGGCCGGGCGCTGCAACGCGCCGTCCCAGCTGTAGCGTTGCTGCATCAGGTAGATGCCGCTGTGGGGTTGCAGCAAGGTGTGCAGCAACATGCCCTGTTGCATGGAGGAGAGTGGGTAGACATCTTCCAGGTTCGCCCAGTCCAGCGGCTCGCTCGCCAGGCTCGCGGCCTGGGCGTGACACAGCGGGAAGGCTTCGCTGGCCGGACGCAGGTCGGTCTCCTTGAGCAAGGTCGCCAGCGCGCTCAGGCGTTCGATCAATTGCGGCGCCCACTCGCGCGCCAGTGCACCTTCGCAACGCAGGTGCAATTGGCCGTTCTGCCAGTGGGCGTCGAGGCGCAAGGCATGGGCAGAAGGCGTAGGGGCATTGGCGGCGGTCACCGCGCCGAGCAGGCCGCGCGACTCACGATGGCTGTCGAAGTCGCCGCGCCAGTGAATGGCAATCGGCGCCGCTGGCAGGTCGCGCAACGGCTCCTGCAAATAGGTGTTGTCCGACAGGTAGCGCAAGGCCGCGTAATCCGCGCCGTGCTGCGGGTAGGCGCGCAACTGCGCGGTGATCGCCTGCAAGCGTTGCAGCGCGGTGGCGCCGCCGGTCTGCAGAAACACCGGCACGGCCAGGTCCAGGGCACCGAGGATGCGCTGCGGTTCGAGGTCGGCCAGCACGATAGGCGCATTGACCGGCAGGCGCTCCGCCACCGGGCGTGCGGCGTGCAGGTCCAGGGCGAGCAGGCCGTCGCCCGCGACAGCGCGGCATTGTTCGGCCACGGCGGTGGCCAACAAGCTGTTCCAGTCCAGGTGCAGGCGTTCGGCCAGGCGTTTGAGCTCGCCTGAGAGGTCGGCGCTCAAACGTTGCTCGACCACCTGGCTCGGCTGCGGGCTGTGGGGCAGTTGCAGGGTGTCCATGCCGGCGTATTGCAGCCAGTGTTCCCAGGCGTCATCCAGCGCATCGCCTTCGGCATGGGCTTGTTGATGGCGGACCCACGGCGTGAAATTGCCGCCAGCGTAAGACAGCCGCACCGGTCGCTGGTACAGCAGTTGCCCCAGCGCCAGGTTGAGGTCGCTGAGCAGCAACGGCCACGAGGCTTCATCCAGGCACAACGGCGACGCGGCGAGCAACACACAGTGCTGGCCGTCAGCACTCAGCAGGCTGGCATGCAGGGTTTGCCCGGCGGTCGGGTCCAGGCTGTCGACACCGGCCTGGGCCAGTGCCTGCAATTGTTCCGGCACGTAGCTGCCCTGGCTGATCGACGCGGCTTTGGGTGCCACCAGCACGCGCTGCTGCCCATCGCCGTCGAGGGCCAGACGCAATGCCTGATGCTGTTGTTGCAGGGCCGCGAGGGCCTGGCCGAGCAGTTCGCGGTCAAGGGCCTGGGGCAGGGCTACGCAGCGCCAGGTGGCCGCCAGGGCGTTTTGCTCCAGGCGCGCACGCTGGCCGGCGGCCAACGGCAAGGCGTAGCCGTCGGCCCGTTGTTCGGCCACCGAATGGCTGGCATCGGCGCCCAGTACGCGGGCGATGTCGGCGATGGTGCGGTTTTCGAACAACTGGCGCGGGGTGAGCTTGAGCCCTTGCTGATTGGCCCGGGCGATGATCTGCAAGTTCAGGATCGAGTCGCCGCCAATGGCGAAGAAGTTGTCGTGCACGCCCACCTGTTCGCGCTGGAGCACGTCCTGCCAGATCGTCGCCAGCAGGCTTTCGACGTCGTTGCGCGGCGCCACGTGGGTGGCGCTGTCGTCGTTCGCCTTGTGCGGCAGCGGCAGGCGCTGGACGTCCAGCTTGCCGTTGCGGGTCAGGGGCAGTTCATCCAGGGTGATGAAGTGCGCCGGCACCATGTAATCCGGCACGCGGGTGCCGAGGTCGTTACGCAGTTTGACCGGCGACAGCGACTGGCTAGCCACCAGCCAGGCCACCAGGCGCAGGCTGCCGTCCAGTTCGACGGCGCGCACCACGGCCTGTTCGATCAACGGCGACAGGCGCTTGATCTGCGCTTCGACTTCGCCCAGTTCCAGGCGATTGCCACGAATCTTCACCTGGCTGTCGACCCGGCCCAGGAACGCCAATTGGCCGTCTACCAGCCAGCGTACGCGGTCACCGGTGCGGTACCAGCGTTGACCCTCATCGTCGTTGTGGAAGCGTTCGGTGGTGAGGTCGTCACGGTGCAGGTAACCCCGCGCCAGTGCGCCGCTGATCAGCAGTTCGCCGCTGATCCCGCTGGCCACGTCCTGGCCCCGGGCATCCACCACCCGCAGGCGTCGGTTCGGCAGCGGGCGACCCAGGGCAATGCTGCGCTGGCCGGGGCTGAGTGCGGTGGCAATCGCGCCGACCGTCGCTTCGCTCGGGCCATAGTGGTTGAACACCCGCAGCTGCGGCGCCAGGCCGTTGACCTGGGCCAGCAGCGCCGGGCTCAGGGCATCACCGCCGAATACCAGCAGCGCCTTGGGCAACAAGCGCGCATCGGGCAGCGCCTGCAACAGGCCGCTGAGGTGGCTCGGGGTGATTTTCAGCACGTCCACCGGATGCTGGCTGAACAGCTCGGCCAGGGCCAACGGGCTGAAGCCGCTGTCGTCATCCACCAGCAACAGGCTGCCGCCGCTGCACAGGGCGCCGAACAATTGGGTATGACCGAGGTCCGCCGCCACGCTCGACAGCAGACCGTAGCGTGCACCCGCCGGTGGGTTGAGCACGGCGTGCACCGCCGTCAGATAGTCGACGATGGCGCGGTGTTCCACCACCACGCCTTTAGGCGTGCCGGTGGAGCCGGAGGTGTAGATCACGTAGGCCGCTGCGTCCGCACGGTGGACGACAGCCGGCGCGGTGTCCGCCAATGCGGCGATGGCCTCGGCCTGCTCGGCCAGGCACAGCAGCGGCGTGTGGGCGGCCAGGCCGTTCAACAACGGCGATGGGGCCGCACCGATCAGCAGTGCCGCGCGGCTGTCTTGCAGCACATCGGCCAGGCGCCCAGCGGGTTGCTTCAAGTCCAGCGGCAGATACGCCGCGCCGGCCTTGAGGGTGGCAAGCAGCGCGATTACGAAATCGTTGCTGCGCTCCAGTGCCAGCGCCACCAGGCTATCGCTGCCGATGCCCTGTGCCCGCAGATATTGGCTGAGGCGGTTGGCGCGTTGATCCAGCTCGCGGTAACTCAAGGCGCCGAGGCGGTCACGGACCGCCAATTGACCGGGGTTGGCCGCCACCTGCTGTTCGAAGCGCTCGTGCAGGCAGGCGTCGGGCACCGCCAACGATGCGCCACGCCCGAGGTTGTGCACGTGTTGACGTTCTTCAGCGCTCAACCAGTCGAGCTCAGCCACGCGGCAATTCGGCTGTGCCGCCATCGCCAGCAAGACGGCGCGTAATTGCCGGGAAAGCTGCGCGATTTCGGCGTCGCTGAAGCGGCTGCGGTTGTAGCTGAACAGATAGTGCAACTGTTCGCCCGGCACCACGATCAGTGACAGCGGGAAGTGGTTGCGGCCCTGGGTCAGGGTCAGCCCGTCGCTGGCCGGGTCGCGATTCGGATCAGCAAAGCTCAGGCCGCCGGCGTCCTGGTTGAGGGCGTCGGTGACCGGGAAGTTTTCGAATACCAGGATCGAGTCGAACAGCGCGCGTTCGGCGGCGATCTTGCTCATCGACTTGAGCTTGCCCAGCGGCAGGTAGGCGTGGTGGCGCAGGTCGCTGTTGGCCTGTTGCAACTGCTGCAACCAGTCCACCAGCGTCGGGCCTTCGCTCCACTGCACGCGCAAGGGCAGGGTGTTGATGAACAGACCCACGGTGCTGTCGATGGCCGCCAGGTTTTCCGGACGACCGGCCACGGTCACGCCGTAGATCACGTCGTCACGCCCGGCATGCTGGCCCAGCAGCAGTGCCCACGCGCCCTGGATCAGGGTGTTGAGGGTCAGGTTGTGGCGGCGCGCAAATTGCGACAGCTGTTCGGTTTCGGCCACTTCCAGGCGGTGTTCCCGCTCGGCGCAGGGGGCGTCGGTCGGTGTACTCAGGCGCAGGCCGAAGTCGGGCAGGGGCGTGGGTTCGCTGACATCCTGCAACTGCTCGCGCCAGAAACCTTCGGTGGCGGCCATGTCCTGCTCGGCGAGCCAGGCGATGTAGTCACGGTAGGCGCGGGTCGGCGGCAGGTTGGCCGGGCGCCCGTGGGCCTGCTCGTAGTAGAGCGCGAGCCATTCCTGGATCGCGATGCCGACGCTCCAGCCATCCATGATGATGTGATGGAAGGTCCAGATCAGGTGCCAGCGCTGCGGTTCCAGGCGCACCAGGGCCAGGCGCATCAGCGGTGCGTCATTAAGCTCCAGCGGTTGTGCGCGCTGCTCCAGCGCCAGGTGTTGCAGGGCGGCGCGGGTGTCGGCCTGGCCTTGCCAGTCCAGTTCGGTCAAGGGCAGGTCGAGATCGCTTTGCACCACCTGGTAGGCGTCGTCGAGGTCTTCCCACAGAAATGCGCTGCGCAGCACGGCGTGGCGCTGCATCAGCGCCTGCCAGGCCGCGCGGAACGCGGCCAAATCCAGCGGGCCGTTCATTTCCAGGCTCAGTTGCTGGTAGTACACCCGCGAATCCGGCTCGACCACCGTATGAAACAGCAAACCGTGCTGGGTCGGCGAAAGGGAGTAGATGTCTTCAATGTTGTTCATGCTTTGGCGATCCATTTCAAATGCTTGGGGAAACCGCTGCGCAGCGCAGCGGTTTCAGGAAGTCGGTTTGCTCTTGAGCTTGCCCAGCAACGTGTCCAGGGACTTTTGATTCAGCGCCTTGGCCAGCGGGAAATCGGACGGCATCAGGGCGCCGGCCTGCGGGTCCAGGCAGTGTTCGAGCAGCGCCTGCAAATGCTCCAGCAGGCGCGCGGGCAGGTGACGGTCGGTGTCCGCACTGACCGTATGCCACTGCACCCGCAGCACGCCGTCTTCCAGCCAGGCCACCACTTCACGGGCATGGCTCACGCGGTTGGCCGGCGAGACCTCCGGCGGCGCTGCCAGCGTGCTGGCGCGCAACCAGCCCTGGGGGGCCTGCTCGTGGCCGAGGTAGTTGAACAACACGTCACCACCGCCAGCCGGCAATTCGCCGCGCAGGCGCAGCAAACCGTAGCCGAGCCCCTGGCCCGGTACGCCGCGCAAGGCTTCCTTGGCCTGGCGCACCCAATCACCGACGCTGCCGCTGGCACTCACGCGCAACGGGAACAGGGTGGTGAACCAGCCCACGGTGCGGCTCACGTCCAGGCCTTCGAACAGCGCATCACGGCCATGGCGTTCCAGGTCGACCACGATGTCGCTGCGCCGCTCGACTTCAGCCAGGGTGGCGACCAGTGCCGCTATCAGCAGCTCTTCGGGCTGGGTGCGATAGGCTGTATGGGCTTCGGTCAGCCATTGGTGTGTGCGAGTGGCGTCCCACTGGGTTGTCAGGGTCTGGCGTTCGGCGACGCTGGCCTGTGGCAGTGGCCGGTTGGCGTGCTGCGCCGCCCAGTAAGGCCGTTCGGCGCTGACCTTGGCCCCCTGGGCGTGCAACTGCTCGGCCCAGTGCCGGTACGCGGTGGTTTTGGCCGGCAAGGTGGCCGGGGTGCCCTGTTGCAGCGCGTCATACAGGCGCTGGAAGTCTTCCAGCAAGGGTGTCCAGGACACCGCATCCACCACCAGGTGATGGGCCACCAGGTACAGGCGCTGCGGCTCGCCGTCCAGCAGCGCGGCGGCGAACAGCGGGCCGTGTTGCAGGTCCAGGCCCTGCGCAACCTGATGCAACTGCTCAGGCTCGGTGACGAGCGTCAATGCCGCCGGCATCGACGGTGCGATGTGGGCCTGCCACTGCCCATCGACCTGGCTGAAACGCAGGCGCAGTGCATCATGGTGGGCCACCAGGCGGTCCAGTGCCGCCTGCACCAGCGCCGGTTGCAAGGCACGGTCGCTGTCGGCCAGCACGGCCTGGTTCCAGTACGCGGCCTGGGGTTGCTGTTGGTCGAAGAACCACTGGTGCAGCGGCATCAACGGCATCGCACCGGTCACTTCGCCTTGCTCGGCCACCGTCAGCAGCGGCTGGGTGACCAGGGCCAGCGCCGCCGGGGTCTGGGCGCGGAACAGGTCTTTGGGCGTCAGTGCGTAACCCTGTTCACGCAGTTGTGCGATCAGTTTCAAGCCGAGGATCGAGTCGCCGCCCAGGGCGAAGAAACTGTCGCGGGTGCCCACGGCACGGCCGCCGGTGAGGCTGTCGCCGAGCAGTTCGCCGATCAAGCGGCAGATCAGGCTTTCCAGCGCGTTGCGCGGTGCGACCAGCACCTCTTGGGGCTGGGGCAATGGCCACGCCGCCAGGGCCTTGCGGTCGAGCTTGCCGTTGGTGGTCAACGGCAGGCTCGGCACCTCGATCCAGACCACCGGGACCATATAGGCCGGCAGTTCGGCGCTGAGCGGCGCACCGAGGTCGGCCTGAACGGTCTGGCTGCTGTAGAACGCCACCAGGCGGTTGTCGAGCACCAGCGTGCAGGCGCCGGTAATGCCCGGCTGGGCCAACAGAACGGCGTCGATTTCTCCCAGCTCGATACGTTGCCCACGCAGCTTGACCTGATGGTCGAGGCGCCCCAGGT
>NZ_JBSVVZ010000034.1:0-69404 GCF_054071875.1 Pseudomonas sp. SDO524_S393
GTTTTCCGTTTCGACTGCGCCGGAAGTGGGGCGAATTATAGACAGATAAAATTCGCCGTCAACACCTTTCTTCACATTTCTGTCATATCGGTCAAAAACACGCCAGAAACGCAAAGGCCGACCCCAAGGGCCGGCCTTTTCTCATTCCACTTTAAAGGCTAGGAAACGCAAACTGCGACGCCTCATGACTCGCTCGCTGCGGCCAGCGCTGAGTAATAGCCTTGCGACGGGTATAGAAACGCACCCCATCCGGCCCATAAGCATGCAGATCACCAAACAGCGAACGCTTCCAACCACCAAAGCTGTGATAGGCCACAGGCACTGGCAGCGGCACGTTCACCCCAACCATGCCCACTTCGATCTCATCACAGAACAGCCGCGCCGCTTCACCGTCACGGGTGAAGATACACGTACCGTTCCCGTACTCATGATCGTTGATCAGTTGCATCGCCGCTTCCAGGCTATTCACCCGGACCACGCACAATACCGGCCCGAAGATTTCTTCTTTATAGATGCGCATCTCAGGCGTCACGCGATCAAACAAGCTGCCGCCCAGGAAGAAGCCGTCTTCATTCCCAGCGATGCTCAGGCCACGGCCATCAACCACCAACTGCGCACCGGAGGCCACACCGTCTTCGATATAGCCACTGACCTTGTCACGCGCCTGCCCCGTAACCAACGGCCCCATGTCCAGCCCGCAGGAAGTACCCGCGCCAATCTTCAGCGCCTTGATCTGCGGCACCAGCTTGGCGATCAGTGCATCCGCCACCTGATCTCCCACGCACACGGCCACCGAAATCGCCATGCAGCGCTCGCCACAGGAACCGTACGCCGCGCCCATCAGCGCGCTCACCGCGTTATCCAGGTCCGCATCCGGCATCAGCACCGCGTGGTTCTTCGCCCCGCCCAATGCCTGCACACGTTTGCCACGCTTGGTCGCTTCCGCATAAATGTACTCGGCAATCGGCGTCGACCCCACGAAACTCAACGCCTTCACTTCCGGCGCCTCGATCAGTGCATCCACCGCGCCTTTGTCGCCGTGGACCACGCTCAACACGCCTTTAGGCAAACCGGCTTCCTGCAACAATTGCGCAATCAGCAGCGTCGAACTTGGGTCACGCTCCGACGGTTTCAGGATGAAACAGTTACCGCAGACGATCGCCAGCGGGTACATCCACAACGGCACCATCGCCGGGAAGTTGAACGGGGTAATGCCGGCCACCACGCCCAGCGGCTGGAAGTCCGACCAGGCATCGATGTTCGGTCCTACGTTACGGCTGTACTCGCCCTTCAGAATCTCCGGCGCCGAGCACGCGTACTCCACGTTCTCGATCCCACGCTTCAGTTCACCAGCCGCGTCCTCAAGGGTCTTGCCGTGCTCCTCGCTGATCAGTTGCGAGATGCGCGCCTCATTCTGCTCCAGCAATTGCTTGAAACGAAACATCACTTGGGCACGCTTCGCCGCCGGGGTGTTGCGCCATGCCGGGAAGGCCGCCTTGGCGGCGTCGATCGCGCCTTGAATGGTTTCACGGCTGGCCAACGGCACCTGGTGAATCACCTGACCGGTCGACGGGTTGTACACGTCGGCAGTCCGACCGGAATCACTGACCAACTCACCATTGATCAAATGCTGGATAAGGCTCATGCAGGGCTCCTGAAAAGTTGTTCTATATAGAAGGAGAAATCAGTCGATCTTGTTCAGTACTTCGCCGACCGCATCGAACAAGCGATCCAGGTCCTGCGCCTTACTGTTGAAGGTTGGTCCGAACTGCAGGGTGTCGCCACCAAAACGCACATAGAAACCGGCTTTCCACAACGCCATGCCGGCCTCGAACGGGCGCACGATGGCATCACCGTCACGCGGGGCAATCTGGATCGCACCGGCCAGGCCATAGTTGCGAATGTCGATCACATTCTTGCTGCCCTTCAACCCATGCAGCGCATTCTCGAAGTGCGGTGCGATTTCGGCCACGCTCTGCACCAGGTTTTCCTTCTGCAACAGGTCCAGCGCCGCCAGGCCCGCTGCGCACGCAACCGGGTGCGCCGAGTAGGTGTAGCCGTGGGGAAACTCCACCGCGTACTCCGGCGTCGCCTGATTCATGAAGGTCTGATAGATCTCGCTGCTCGCAATCACCGCGCCCATCGGGATCGCACCGTTGGTGACTTGCTTGGCGATGCACATCAAGTCCGGGGTCACACCGAAGCTGTCGGCACCGAACATCGAACCGGTACGACCGAAACCGGTGATCACTTCGTCGAACACCAGCAGGATGTTGTGCTGGTCACAAATCTCGCGCAGGCGCTTGAGGTAGCCCTGAGGCGGCACCAGCACTCCCGCGGAGCCCGCCATCGGCTCGACAAAGACAGCGGCGATGTTCGACGCATCATGCAGCTCGATCAGCTTGAGCAGCTCATCGGCCAGCGCGATACCGCCCTGCTCCGGCATGCCACGGGAAAACGCATTGCTTGCGAGCAAGGTGTGGGGCAGATGGTCCACATCCATCAGCGCCTGACCAAAAATCTTGCGGTTGCCATTGACGCCGCCCAGGCTGGTACCCGCGATGTTCACCCCGTGATAACCACGGGCACGGCCAATCATCTTGGTCTTGGTGGCCTGGCCTTTCAGGCGCCAGTAGGCACGCACCATCTTCACCGCGGTATCGGCACATTCGGAGCCGGAATCGGTGAAGAACACGTGGTTCAGATTACCCGGGGTCAGATCAGTGATCTTTTCCGCCAGTTGGAAGGACAATGGATGGCCATATTGGAAGCCTGGCGAGTAATCCAGAGTGCCCAATTGCTTGGCGACCGCTTCCTGGATCTCCTTGCGCGTATGCCCGGCGCCGCACGTCCACAAGCCCGACAACGAGTCGTACACCTTGCGCCCCTTGTCGTCCGTCAGCCAGCTGCCTTCGGCGGCCACGATCAAACGCGGGTCACGCTGGAAGTTGCGGTTGGCGGTGTAGGGCATCCAGTGCGCGTCCAGCTTCAGTTGGCTGGCCAGGGACGATGGGGCGTTTTCGGGCATGTTCATCAGCAAAACCTCGCAGGGCAAAAGGCAGCGTCGGGATTGAAAAGCGTTGTTGCAGCTAAGTTGCCACGACGATAAAGTCGGTGAAATTCAACTCTTCTAACCTTCAGTCAGACCGCCACTAAACTATGAGCAGCCGTCGACCCGATCCCCTCGCCCAAGTCAGCGACTTCGATATCCGCCTGCTGCGCATCTTTCGCAGCGTGGTGGAGTGCGGCGGCTTTTCAGCCGCCGAAACCGTGCTCGGCATTGGCCGCTCCGCCATCAGCCAGCAGATGAGCGATCTCGAACAGCGCCTCGGGCTCAGGCTTTGCCAACGCGGGCGCGCCGGTTTCTCCCTCACTGAGGAAGGTCGCGAGGTCTACCAGTCAGCCCTGCAACTGCTCAGCGCCCTGGAAAGTTTTCGCACCGAGGTCAACGGCCTCCATCAACACTTGCGCGGTGAACTGATCATTGGCCTCACCGACAACCTCGTCACCTTGCCCCACATGCGCATCACCCATGCCTTGGCGCAACTCAAGGAACGTGGCCCGGACGTGCGGATACAGATCCGCATGATCTCGCCCAACGAGGTGGAGCAAGGCGTGCTCGATGGTCGCCTGCATGTCGGCGTCGTGCCCCAGGCCAGCGCCCTCTCCGGCCTGGAGTACCAACCGCTGTACAGCGAACGCTCGCTGCTCTACTGCGCAGTCGGCCACCCGCTGTTCTACGCCGACGACAAGCAATTGGATGACGCCCGCATCGACCGTCAGGACGCCATTGCTCCCACATTCCGCCTGCCCGCCGAGATCCAGGCGCATTATCAGCCACTCAACTGCACCGCCAGCGCCTCGGACCGCGAAGGCATGGCCTTCCTGATCCTCACCGGTCGCTACATTGGCTACCTTCCCGACCACTACGCCAGCCTTTGGGTACAACAAGGACGACTGCGCGCGCTGAAACCGACTACACGCTTTTACGATTTGAGCCTCGCATCGGTCACGCGCAAGGGCCGTCGCCCCCATTTGGTGCTGGAAAGCTTTCTGGACAGCCTGGCGGCAACGCGCTAATTCGGGCCTCATACAAAAAGCTGAGTACCTGGACAGCTTTTTGCAGACACACAAGGACACAGACCTTGAGCTAACCCACCATGCCTCCAGAATCCTCCAGCCCCAACGACCTCATCTACGGCCTCAACGACCGCCCGAAACCCACCGCCGCGATCCTTGCAGCACTGCAACATGTGCTGGCCGCCTTCGTCGGCATTATCACGCCACCCCTGATCATCGGCTCGACCCTGGGCCTCACCGCACACTTGCCCTACTTGATCAGCATGGCGCTGATGGTCTCCGGCGTCGGCACCTTCATCCAGGCACGCAGGCCATTCGGTATCGGTGCCGGAATGATCTGCCTGCAAGGCACCAGCTTTGCGTTCCTGGGCGCCGTATTGTCGGCAGGCTTTTTGGTGAAACAACGGGGCGGCAGCCCGGAGGACATCATGGCGATGATCTTCGGTGTGTGCTTTTTCGGCGCTGTCGTACAAATAGTCTTGAGTCGTTTCATCGGGCAACTGCGCCGGGTTATCACGCCACTGGTCACCGGAATTGTGATCACCCTGATCGGTATCAGTTTGATCAAGGTCGGCATTACCGACCTGGGCGGGGGCTTCAACGCGCCGGACTTCGGAGCCCCCGCCAACCTGGCGCTGGGCCTGTTCGTGGTGTTGACGATCATCCTGCTCAACCGTTCGAACACACCGTGGGTGCGTCTCTCGGCCATCATCATTGGCCTCGCATTCGGCAGCCTGGCCGCCTGGTTCAGCGGCAAACTCGTCCCCCAGGCGTTGCCCGGATTGCCTCTGGTCAGCCTGCCGATCCCGTTTCGCTTTGGCTTCAATTTCGACTGGAGTGCTTTCCTGCCGATCGCGTTGATTTATCTGATCAGCAGCATCGAAACCGTCGGCGACCTCACCGCCAATTGCATGATCGCCCGGCAGCCCATCAGCGGCCCCGCTTATATAGGCAGGCTCAAAGGCGGTGTATTGGGTGACGGTGTCAGTTGCATGATCGCCGCCACCTTCAGCGCCTTCCCCAATACCACCTTTGCCCAGAACAACGGCGTCATCCAACTGACCGGTGTGGCCAGCCGATACGTCGGCTTATATATCGGCTTACTGCTGTTTTGCCTCGGGCTGTTTCCGTTGATTGGCGCCGTGCTGCAGCAAATCCCCAAACCGGTATTGGGCGGCGCCACCCTGGTGATGTTCGGCAGCGTCGCCGCCGCGGGTGTGCGCATCCTCGCCCAGGCGCCGCTGGACCGGCGCAGCATGCTGATCATCGCCACCTCATTGGGCGTCGGCCTGGGGATTGCCGCCCAACCGAACCTGCTGCACCTGATGCCGACGCTGGTGCAGAAACTGTTTGACTCGGCCATCACCAGCGGAGGGCTGACGGCCATCGTGTTGTGCCTGTTGCTGCCGGAGAGCAACGCTCCTTCAGAGGCCGCAAAGCACGCACCGGAAAGCGACACCCTGGAACCGCTTTGACGGTTTTATTGCATCAGGACTTGTCTGAGGCTTGAGGGTGGGTTATCAGTGCACACGTCGTCTCCATCGATCAGCACGGAAACCTCCATGAGCCTCGAAGTTCCTGCCCACAGCAACCACGCCGGTAAGCCCGCCAGCCGCATTCGGCAAAAGAACGAACAAGCGATTCTCCAGGCGGCCGAAGACGAGTTCGCACGCCATGGCTACAAAGGCACGAGCATGAACACCATCGCGGCCAGTGCCGGGCTGCCCAAAGCCAACCTGCACTACTACTTCACCAACAAGCTGGGCCTGTATATCGCGGTGCTCAGCAATATCCTCGAACTGTGGGACAGCACCTTCAACGCACTGACCGCCGAGGATGACCCGGCCACCGCCCTTACCCGCTACATCCGCACCAAGATGGAATTCTCGCGACGCCAACCGCAAGCCTCGCGGATCTTCGCCATGGAGATCATCAGCGGCGGCGAGTGCCTCACCGAATATTTCAGCCAAGACTACCGCGCCTGGTTCAGCGGCCGGGCCGCGGTGTTCCAGGCCTGGATCAACGCGGGCAAGATGGACCCCGTCGACCCCGTGCACCTGATCTTCCTGCTGTGGGGCAGCACCCAGCACTACGCCGACTTCGCCACCCAAATCTGTCGCGTCACCGGGCGCACCAAGTTGACCAAGCAAGATATGGAAGACGCCGGCACCAACCTGATCCACATCATTCTCAAGGGCTGCGGCATCAAGCCAGCCCTGTAAACGAAGCGACTTATGCCTTTCACACTGACCGGCCTTTGCGAGTTTCGCGAAGAAATACGCAAAAGCCGCTTCATCACCTTCGCCGCGCCGATCACCAGCCCGCAGGACGCCCAAGCGTTCATCGAGCAACACAGCGACCTGAACGCCACCCATAACTGCTGGGCCTGGAAGCTCGCGGATCAATACCGCAGCAACGACGACGGCGAACCCGGCGGTACCGCTGGCCGGCCAATCCTGGCAGCCATCGAGGCGCAGGGGTTCGATCAGGTCGCGGTGCTGGTGATCCGCTGGTACGGCGGCATCCAGTTGGGCACCGGCGGCCTGGCCCGTGCGTACGGCGGCGGGGCCAATAAATGCCTGCAAGCGGCCGAGCGCATCGAATTGATCAGCCGTGTCCCCCTGAGTTGCGCCTGCGGTTTTGCCGAACTGAACCTGGTGAAACTGCGTGTTGCCGAATTGGGCGGGCTGGTGGTCGAAGAAACCTTTACCGCCAACGGTGTCGAATTGCAGCTCGCGGTGGGCGAAGCGCAGATCGACCCCCTGCAACTTCAACTCGCCGACCTCAGCCGTGGGCGTATCCTGCTACAACGCTGAACTCCCTGAACCGTGATGCTTAAAGGAAGCCTTTCATGCCTACGCCAAAAACTGCATTGATCATCGGCGCCTCTCGTGGGCTGGGCCTTGGCCTGGTCAAGCAACTGCTCCAGGACGGCTGGAACGTGACCGCGACCGTGCGCGACCCGAACAACGCCGATGCCCTCAAAGCCCTCGGCCCGGTACAGATCGAGAAACTCGACATGGACGATCAGCAAGCCGTGATCGCCCTGAACCAGCGCCTCAAGGACCGCACCTTTGACCTGCTGTTCGTCAACGCCGGCGTCAAGGGCCCGGCCAATCAGGAGCCGGGCCACGCCACCCTGGCGGAAGTCGGCCAATTGTTCTTCACCAACGCTGTGGCGCCGATCAACCTGGCCCAGCGCTTTGTCGGGCAGATCCGCAAAGACAGCGGCGTGCTCGCCTTCATGAGCTCGGTGCTGGGCAGCGTGGCACTTCCAGACGGCTCGGACCTGGCGCTTTACAAGGCCAGCAAGGCCGCGCTCAACTCCATGACCAACAGCTTCATCACCCAACTGGGCGACCACAAACTCACCGTACTGTCGATGCACCCGGGCTGGGTCAAGACCGACATGGGCGGTGAAAACGCACAGATCGATGTCGACACCAGCGTGCGCGGCCTGGTGGACCAGGTAAATGCCTACACCGGCAAAGGCGGCCATCACTTTATCGACTACAAGGGCGACACCATCGCCTGGTAAACCGTCGGGGACCGTTATCGAGCGATTGCCGGCGATAACGGTCCCCGCGTAGACTGCCCCCTCGCCCTCCCCGGCGACCCTGGATCAGCAGACAGGGCAACACTGAGCTGGCAAACCTGAACCCATCATTCAGAGGAGCCGGCCCATGCCTGCGACCCGTATCTGGTTAAAAAACCCCCTCGCGATTTTCACTGCCAATGGCCTCGATGCCCGGGGCGGCCTGGTGCTGCAAGACGGTGTGATCAGCGAAGTGCTGGCCCAAGGCCAAGCACCTGCGCAGCCTTGCAGCCAAGTGTTCGACGCGCGCGAGCATGTCGTCCTGCCCGGGCTGATCAACACCCACCACCACTTCTATCAAACCCTGACCCGCGCCTGGGCGCCGGTGGTCAATCAGCCGCTGTTCCCGTGGCTGAAAACCCTGTATCCGGTGTGGGCTCGCCTGACCCCGGAAAAACTCGCGCTGGCCTCCAAAGTCGCCCTGGCCGAACTGCTGCTCTCGGGCTGCACCACGGCAGCCGATCACCACTACCTGTTCCCCGACGGGCTGGAAAACGCCATCGACGTACAAGTGCAAAGCGTGCGCGAACTGGGCATGCGCGCCATGCTCACCCGGGGTTCCATGAGCCTGGGCGAAGCCGATGGCGGGCTACCACCGCAGCAAACCGTGCAGGAGGGACAGGTGATCCTGGAAGACAGCCAACGCCTGATCCGCGAATACCACCAGCGTAGTGACGGTGCACAGGTCCAGATTGCCCTGGCGCCCTGCTCACCGTTTTCCGTCACCCCGGAAATCATGGAAGCCAGCGCCGAGCTGGCCAACAGCCTCGACGTGCGCCTGCACACCCACCTGGCGGAAACCCTCGACGAAGAAGACTTCTGCCTGCAACGCTTCGGCCTGCGCACCGTGGATTACCTCGACAGCGTCGGCTGGCTCGGCCCACGCACCTGGCTGGCCCACGGCATTCACTTCAACCCCGATGAAATTGCACGCCTTGGCGCGGCCGGCACGGGTATTTGCCATTGCCCAAGCTCGAACATGCGCCTGGCCTCCGGCATCTGCCCGACCCTGGACCTGCTCGCCGCCGGCGCGCCCATCGGCCTGGGCGTGGATGGCTCGGCATCCAACGACGCGTCGAACATGATCCTAGAAGCTCGCCAAGCGCTGTATATCCAACGCTTGCGCTACGGCGCCGAAAAAATCACCCCCGAAGGCGTGCTCGGTTGGGCAACCAAAGGTTCGGCGCAATTGTTGGGCCGTACAGACATCGGTGAGCTGGCCGTTGGCAAGCAGGCTGATCTGGCGCTGTTCAAACTGGATGAGCTGCGTTTCTCCGGCAGCCACGACCCGATCTCGGCACTGCTGCTCTGCGGCGCCGACCGTGCGGACCGGGTGATGGTGGCCGGTAAATGGCGCGTGATCGACGGCCAGGTCGAAGGCCTGGACCTCAAAGGCTTGATCGCCGATCACAGCCAGGCCGCCCGCCAACTGATCGCCGGAACCTAAGCCCTACACACATCCAAATGTGGGAGCTGGCTTGCCTGCGATGCAGGCACCTCGGTCCACCAGCCAAACCGCAATGATGCTATCGCAGGCAAGCCAGCTCCCACACAAACCCGATCTCCATACCAGGGTCTGCGGTGCTTACAACCCCAACAGCGACAGCATGATAAAGGTCGCAAACAACACAAAATGGGTCATCCCTTCGATGGCGTTGGTTTCGCCATCGTTGAGGTTGATCGCGCTGACGATCAGCGTGATAAACACCATCACGGTTTGCACCGGCGTCATCGCCATCTGAAACGGCTGGCCAGTGTAGAGCGCCATGGCCTCCATCACCGGCACGGTCAGGATCACCGTCGACAGCGAAGCCCCCAGCGCAATGTTCACCACCGACTGCATGCGGTTGGCCAATGCAGCGCGCAGCGCCGTCAGAATCTCCGGCGCCGCTGAAATCGCCGCGACCACAATCGCCGTGATCACCGGCGGAGCGCCTGTACCTTCCAGGCCCAGGTCCAAGGTTTTGGACATCACCTCGGCCAGCGCGCCGATCACAATCACGCCAAACACCAGTGTGCCGATGGAAAACGCCAGGTTGATCGGCGGTGCCTCTGCTTCTGGTTGTTGCTTGCGACGCTTTTCCGGGTAGCTGTAGCTGAAAAAATAACTGTGCGGGCCCACCTGCATGCGCAGGAACAGGGTGTACAACACCACCATCGCGCCAATGGTGAAGGCCGAGTAAATTTTCCAGTCGGCCTCGGGGATAAATTCCGGCACCACCATCGACACGCCCATGGCCGTGAGAATCATCACGCTGTAGCTGCGTGCCGAGTCATCGTTGTAGGACTGTTCGCCATGCTTGATACCACCCATCAGGGCGGCAAGACCGAGGATGCCGTTGATATCGAGCATCACCGCCGAATAGATGGTGTCGCGCACCAGGGTCGGCGAGGGTTCGTTGCTCATCATGATCGCCAGGATCACCACTTCCACCAGCACGGCGGCCAGGGTCAGAATCATCGTGCCGTACGGGTCGCCGACCTTTTCCGCCAGTTGCTCGGCGTGGTGCGCAACCCGCATCGAGGCCACGACGATGAAACCGATCAGCACCATGCCCGCGAGCAAGGCGATCATCTGCCCGCTGTGCAACATCCAGTGCTCCAGCGGGTACGCCGCGACGGCGGCGAGCAACGCCAGCAGCAGGTATTTTTCTTGCTTGAGGGATGTGAGCATTCCGGGTCTTCCCAAACGGCAGATCAGTCATTGATGGGGTACAGACTGCGTCACGCCGCTAACGTTTCGTTACACCTTAGTTCACACCGCCCTTGCGCGAATGCAACGAAAACAATCCTGCTGGTCAGGTTTTGCCGAATATTTCAGCCATGGCCTGTAGAATGCCGCCATTGCACCTGATGAGAATTTAGAAAATGTACGATTGGCTCAACGCCCTGCCCAAGGCAGAACTGCACCTGCACCTGGAAGGCTCGCTGGAGCCGGAGTTGCTGTTCGCCCTGGCCGAGCGCAACAAAATTGCGCTGCCTTGGAATGACGTCGAAACCCTGCGCAAGGCCTACGCCTTCAATAACCTGCAAGAGTTCCTCGACCTGTACTACCAGGGCGCCGATGTGTTGCGCACCTCCCAGGATTTCTACGACCTGACCTGGGCCTACCTGCTGCGCTGCAAGGCGCAGAACGTGATCCACACCGAACCCTTCTTCGACCCACAGACCCACACCGACCGGGGCATCCCTTTCGAAGTGGTGCTCAACGGCATCGCGGCAGCCCTCAAAGATGGCGAGCAGCAACTGGGCATCACCAGCGGCCTGATCCTCAGCTTCCTGCGTCACCTGAGCGAAGCCGAAGCCGAAAAAACCCTGGACCAGGCGCTGCCGTTCCGCGATGCCTTCGTGGCCGTGGGCCTGGACAGTTCGGAGATGGGTCACCCGCCGAGCAAGTTCCAGCGCGTATTCGACCGTGCACGCCACGAAGGCTTCCTTACCGTGGCCCATGCCGGTGAAGAAGGCCCGCCCGAGTACATCTGGGAAGCCATCGACCTGCTGAAGATCCAGCGTATCGACCACGGCGTGCGCGCTATCGAGGACGAGCGCTTGATGCAACGCATCATCGACGAGCAGATCCCGCTGACCGTATGCCCACTGTCCAACACCAAACTTTGCGTATTCGACGACATGGCTCAGCACAACATCCTCGACATGCTCGAACGGGGTGTGAAAGTCACGGTGAACTCGGATGACCCGGCGTACTTCGGCGGTTACGTCACCGAGAACTTCCACGCGCTGCACACAGCCCTGGGCATGACCCAGGACCAGGCCAGACGCCTGGCGCAAAACAGCCTGGATGCGCGGCTCGTGAAGCCATAACGGGGAAAGCACGAGCAAAAAATGTGGGAGCTGGCTTGCCTGCGATAACGGAGTGTCAGCCAAAGATATTTCGACTGACTCACCGCTTTCGCGAGCAAGCCCGCTCCCACACTGACGCCATTGCCTTCAAGCCTGGGTCAATTCTTCCAGGGTCTTGCCCTTCGTCTCCATCCCGAACACCCACACCACCAGCGCCGCCACTGCGAAACACAGCGCGCCCAGCGCAAACACGCCGCCCTGCCCGGTCACCGGAAACACCAACCCGGTCACCAGCGGACCCAGCAACGAACCGACCCGGCCAATTGCCGAGGCAAACCCGGAGCCCGTGGCCCGGGCCGAGGTGGGGTACAACTCCGGCGTATAGGTGTAAAGCACCGCCCACATGCCAAACAGAAAAAACTGCATCAACAGGCCTGAGGTGATCAGCAGGCCCACGTTGCCGCCAAACACCGCGCTCTGCCCGTACAGAAACGCCATCACCCCGCCCCCGAGCAATGTCACCACGCACACCGGCTTGCGCCCCCAGCGCTCAACCAACCAGGCCGCCATCAGAAAACCGGGAATGCCGCCCAGGGAAATGATCACCGTGTAATACACCGACTGGGTCACGGCAAACCCCGATTGCTGCAACAGTGCGCTCAGCCAGGACGTCAGCCCGTAGAAACCCAGCAGGGCGAAGAACCACACACTCCAGATCATCAACGTGCGCTGGCGGTACTGCGCCGACCACAACTGCTGGAATGCCGAGAAAAACGTGCCCGGAACACTGTCGATTCGTGGCAGGCGAATCGGCGTCGGCAAGTCGGTCTGCCCTAGCGAGTCGCGCACTTTCTGTTCGATGCCGCGCAACACCTTGTCCGCCGCGTCATGCCGCCCGGCCTGTTCGAGCCAGCGCGGCGACTCCGGAATGAAAAAGCGGATCGCCAACACAAACACTGCCGGTATCGCCAGCACCAGGAAGATGTCCCGCCAACCAATCACCGGCAGCAGGAAATACGACAACACGCCCGCCGCTACAAACCCCAGCGGCCAGAAGCCATCCATCAATGCGATATAGCGCCCGCGCCGTTGTGCGGGAATCAGCTCCGACAACATCGACTGCGCGATGGGAAACTCCATGCCCATGCCGATGCCCAGCAAAATGCGGAACAGCGTCAGCGTCTCCACCGTCTGCGCCGTGGAGCACAGGTAACTGGCGAGCCCCCACAGCACAATGCTCCACTGGAACACCGGCTTGCGGCCAAAGCGGTCGGCCAGCATCCCGGACAGCGACGCCCCGACCACCATGCCGAAAAAGCTCGAACTGGCCAGTAACCCGGCCTGGGCCGTGCTCAGGCCGAATTCGGTTTTGATCGAGCCAAGCAGGAACGTCATCATCGCCAGGTCCATGGAGTCGAAGAAAAACGCCAGGGCAATGATGATGAAAATGACGCGGTGATAACCGCTGATGGGCAACCGTTCCAATCGTTCCGCTGCACTATAGCTATGACTACCCATGCCGCACCCCCTGTGTGGAAATCCCCTCGGCGAGTGTGCGGCATCATTGGGCCGAGCTATTGCTGGATGCGACCTGACTGCAACTCTGAACGACGCACCGGGAGACTGGGCGGCTCAGGCGCCGCCAGACGGGCAATTTCCGCCAGCCCGGTGTCGTTGACCCGCAATGCCCGGGAATCGTTGACCCCGCTGATCCAGTTCGACTGCATGAACAACTGCAGCAAGCCGGCGCCCAGTGCACCGCCCAGATGCGGTTGCTGCTGGCTCCAGTCGAAACACTCACACACCTGCGGCGAAGCCAGCGCGTGGATAAACAGGCCAAGCTCCGCCAGGGAGTGCGCCCCCTTGGCGGTGATACCGAGGCGCTGCTCGGAGCGCTCGATCCAGCCCGCCGCCATCATGCGTTGATACAGGCCGGCCGCCAGTTCGCCCCCCAGGTGCCCGTTGCACAACCGCGCCTGTCGCAACGACAGGGGGGCGACCAGCGCCTGCGGCGCAGCATGGGGTGAACATCGCCGAGCACTGGCCATGGTGGTACAGGCCAAGGCATCGACGGCGGCACTGACATCCTCCGCTGCCACCCGGAACAAACGCTGGCCCCGCCGGGCTTCAACCTTCAGCAGGCCGCTGCCGGTCAGGCGCGCCAGGTGGGCATTGGCGCTCGTCGGTGACAACCCGGCGAGCTTCGCCAGCTCGTGTGAGGATTTGATCGAGCCGTCCATCAAGGCCCAGAGCATGGCGGTGCGCTTGGGTTCGGCGAGCAAGCTGGCGATCTGGCTGATGCAAGGTGCTTCTTCCATGTATTCACTCCCTGTTGAATCGTTTGTCTGCTGCGGTTGGCGCCAAAGTATAGGGGCGCACGCCGCCAGTTCCGCGGCGTCTGACAGCGTAAACAGGGACGGGATCTGAGTGAAATTTCTGGATGTAGCGGAGGTTATTGCGCAGTACTCAATCGCTCCGGCCACTGCGCCGTTAATGTCGCACAACGGGACACGAGCATTTCCCGCAGCAGGTTGATCGGTTTACTCAACTGCGCACGGTGGGCACACAGCAGGTTCAGCGGCGTTCGCTCGCCGCGTAGCTCCGGCAGGATCAAGCGCAAGCGCCCGGCCAGCACGTCGGTACTTACATCCAGCCAGGACTTGTAGGCAATGCCCACACCCGCTACCGCCCAGCGACGCACCACATCGGCATCGTCGCTGAAACGATCGCCGGAGACGGTCAGGCTCACTTCGCGCTTGCCATCGTGAAAGGTCCAATGGTCGTGCACCCGACTGCCGAGCATATAAAGCAGGCAATTGTGCTGGGCCAGTTGTTCCAGGTGCCGGGGTTCGCCATGCCGCGCGAGATAGCTGGGCGCCGCGCACAACACTCGCACATTGTCCGGGGCGATGGGCAGTGCGATCAGGCTGGAGTCCTCGGGCTCGCCGTAACGCAGCGCAATGTCCACCGGCTGACGAAACAGATCGGCAATGCGGTCGCCCAGCAACAGGCGCACAGTGAGTTGCGGGTATTCATGCTGAAACTCGTCCAGCCACGGCAGTAATTGGTTGCGGCCGAAATCCGACGGCGCCGACAGTTGCAACACGCCGCTGACATGGTCCTGCCCACTGGCCAGCAACCGCCGTCCCTCTTCCAGCGAACCCAGCGCAGCACGGGCATATTCCAGGAAGCCCTCGCCTTCGGCGGTCAGGCGCAGGCTGCGGGTGGAGCGCGCCAGCAAACGCGTACCCAGCTGTTGCTCGATGCGCTTGAGGGCTGCGCTGGCCACCGCCGGCGACAGGTCCATCACCCGCGCCGCTGCCGAAAGACTGCCCAGGTCGGCTGCGCGCACAAACAACTGCAAATCATCAAAACGCAGCATGCATATCGTCCAACTATCAAAATTTTATTGAAACAGACTGCTGTTTTAGCCGCTTTTATCTTCACGGGAAATAGCCAATCATCTGTCCATCCCGTTCATCACGTGTCTGGAGTTGAATATGTCCACTGCCTTTAACGTCATCGCCACACTGATCGCCAAACCTGGCCAACAGGCCACCCTGGAAACCTTGCTGCGCGGCCTGCTGGAACCCACCCGCCTGGAAGCCGGTTGCGAGCAATACGACCTGCACCAGGACCTGCAACACCCCGAGACCTTCTACATGCTCGAACGCTGGAGCGATGACGCAGCGCTGGCCGACCACGACCAGAGCGCCCACATCCAGAGCTTCCGCGCCAAGGCCGCCGACGTGATCGAACACTTCGACCTCAAGCGCCTGAAATTTCTTGCCTGATCATCCCCCCTTTTCCGGAGCCACCATGAAAGCCATTGCCTACTACGCATCCTTGCCGATCAACGATCCAAACGCCCTGCAAGACATCGAATTGCCTGAACCCGTCGCCGGTCCGCGCGACCTGCTGGTGGAAGTCAAAGCCATCTCGGTCAATCCGGTCGACACCAAAGTCCGCCAGAACGTCGCCCCGGAAAACGGCGCCGCCAAGGTGCTGGGCTGGGACGTGGCGGGTGTGGTCAAGGCGGTCGGCAGCGAAGTGACGCTGTTCAAGGCCGGCGACAAGGTGTTCTACGCCGGTTCCCTGGTCCGCCCGGGCGGCAACAGCGAACTGCACACCGTGGACGAACGCATCGTCGGCCATATGCCCAAGAGCCTGGGCTTTGCCGAAGCCGCCGCGCTGCCGTTGACCGCCATCACCGCCTGGGAGCTGCTGTTCGAGCGCCTGCAAGTGCGTGAGGGCAAAAAGGATGAAGGCCAGAGCCTGCTGATCGTCGGTGCCGCCGGTGGCGTGGGTTCGATCCTGACCCAACTGGCGCGCCAACTCACTGCCTTGAAAGTCATCGGCACCGCCTCGCGCCCTGAAACCCAGGAGTGGGCGAAAGCACTGGGCGCCGACCTGGTGATCGATCACAGCCAACCGTTGAGCGAGGCCCTGAAAGCTGCGGGCCAGGCCCAAGTGACCCACGTCGCCAGCCTGACCCAGACCGATCATCACCTGGACCAGTTGGTCGAGGCCCTGCAACCCCAGGGCAAGCTGGCGCTGATCGATGACCCCAAGGCATTGGATGTCGGCAAGCTCAAGCGCAAGAGCCTGTCGCTGCACTGGGAGTTCATGTACACCCGGTCGATGTTCGAAACCCCGGACATGATCGAGCAGCACAACTTGCTCAACCGCGTGGCGCAACTGATCGACGCCGGCACCCTGAAAACCACGGTGGGCGAGCACTTCGGCGTGATCAACGCGGCCAACCTGCGCCGGGCCCACGCGCTGCTGGAAAGCGGCAAGGCCAAGGGCAAGATCGTGCTGGAAGGATTCTGAAAACCTGGGCTGGGTGCCGTCCGTTATTCATCGCAGTGATGGACGGCACCGCTAGTCCGAGAGTTGATCTTTGTCATATTTGTGAGCGTATTCGGGTTTATATTGGCGGCCTTTGCCACGATTCTTTTACGTGAGGAAGTCAGCAATGAAGATCCTGATAAAAGCGTTAGCAAAAACCCCCGGCAACAAATGGCAGGTCCGTCTCGACCAGAACGCCTTCACCTTCCGCAGTGAGGCCGAGGCCCGCGCCTTCGCCGACACCCTGCAAGCCCGCATCCAGGCCCCCCACCACTTTCCCCTTGGCCAGCAGCGCGCCGCTGCTGGCTGATACGCCCTTCAGACCTGCGCCTGCGCGGCCCTCGCCCGTTGCAGGCGCTGGGTCGACACCGCAATCGTCACCGCCAACACCCCGCACAAACTGATGACCATGGCCATCGGCATCGCGGTGCCATCGTGCAGCACCCCGACCAATGACGCAGCCCCCGCCGCCACGCCGAACTGAATACAGCCCAGCAGCGCCGAGGCACTGCCGGCCCGCGCGCCCTGCCCGCTCATGGCGCAGGCCGAGGTATTGGGCAGGATGCACCCCAGGCTGGCGATGCAGATAAACAGCGGCACCAGCAACGGCCACAACGCAGCGGGACGCAACGCCGTGATCCCCAGCAACGTCAGCGCCGCCAGCACATAGACCCACACCGTGCGCGACAACAGAAACGCCGGGCCACGCCTGGACAACAACCGCGCATTGAGCTGGGCCACCAGAATGAAGCCGGCGGCATTCGAGCCGAACAGCCAGCCGTAGTGCTCGGGGGCTACTCCGTACAGCTTGATGAAGACGAACGGCGAACCGGCGATGTAGGCGAACATCCCGGCAATCGAAATGCCACCGGTGAGGGCATAGCCGAGGTAGACCCGGTCCGACAGCAGCCCGATGTAGCGGCGCAACGACCCGGACAACGGCTGACGCGGCTGGTTGGCCGGCAAGGTTTCCGGCAACCCCAGTGCCACGGCAATGGCCGCCATGACGCTGAACACCGACAACGCCAGGAAAATCGACTGCCAGCCCCACACCCCGACCATCACGCCACCCGCCAGGGGGGCGAGGATCGGCGCCAGGCCCGTCACCAGCATCAGTTGCGAGTACACCTTGGCCGAACCCACGGCATCGCATTTGTCACTGACCACCGCGCGGGAAATCACCATACCCGCGCAACCGCCCAGGGCCTGCACGAAACGTGCGCCCACCAGCCATTCCAATGACGGAGCGTAAGCGCAGGCAAACGATGCCAGGGTAAACAGCGTGACACCGCTGAGCAGGGGCACGCGGCGACCGAAGCGGTCGGCCAGCGGGCCATAGACCAGTTGGCCGATGGCCAGCCCGGCGAAATACACCGCCAGGGTCAGTTGGATATGTTTTTCGTCAGTGGCGAACGCCGTGGCCATCGCCGGAAAGCCCGGCAGGTAAAAGTCGATCGCCAGCGGCGCGAAGGCGCTCAAGGCGCCCAGGATCAGGATTATGCGCAGGTTCATCAGGCACCCAAGAAAGTCGGCAGCCCGACAGTCTAGCCGGGCTTGAGTGCCTTGAACATTAAGATAGCTGGCTAACTATCAAAAATCAGACGACCTCGTAGCCTTCTTCACGGATCAAACCGGCAATCACCTCCCGGCTCAGCTGGCTTTGCACACTGACCTGTTTCGCGGCGAGGTCCACTTTCACCTCCGCCGCCTGGTCCGCGCCCTGTACCGCCTGGGTCACCGCCCGAACACAATGGCCGCAGGTCATTCCTTCCACGTTGAACACTTGCATGACATGGCTCCTTTGATGAAGGTTGAGCGCAGTGTCGACCTTGTCACCATGGCAAGGTCAAGTTCTGAAAACATCTGCCGGGCTGGTATTCGGGCGCGACGTCGGCCAAGCTTCAATCCTCTTAGCCATCCACCACGGAGCGTTCGCCATGCGCGGGTCGTTTTTTGCCCTTGTCGGCCTGATGGGCTTGTTTGCCGCCGTGCCACCGGCCAGCGCGGCCGAAGACTATGCGGTGCTGATCATTTCCCGGGAACGTCTGGAGGTGCCGACCAATTGCGAGATCGGCCTGTACCTCAATGATCAACTGGCGGGCCGTCTGTTCCAGGAACAGGCCACCTCGTTCAACCTGCCGGCGGGCAACCTGTCCCTGCGCCTGAAGCTGCTGCCGGGCCAGACCCCGGGCTGCCAGCCGGGCATGCTCGCGCCACCGGCGCAGACCATCACCCTCAAGGCCGGTGACGTGCGCAAGCTGCGCATCGCCCAGGGGCCGGATGGCATGTACCTGAAAGCTGCCGCCCTCGAATACTGATCCCCTCTGAAGATGGAGATCGTTCCCACGCCCTGCGTGGGAGTGCCGCGTGGAAGACTGAGGGCTTGACCTTCCCCACAGGTCAAGGTTGATCCTAGGCGCAACTTCTCCTGGAGGACTGCCCCAATGAACGGATCCACCACCTTTGACCTGCCTATCAGCGGCATGACCTGCGCCAGCTGTGCCGGCCGCGTCGAGCGCGCGCTGGGCAAGGTGCCGGGGGTACAGAGTGTCAGCGTCAACCTGGCCAACGAACGCGCCCACGTCGAAGTGCAGGGCCCGATGGACCCCGGCATCCTGATCGCCGCCGTGGACAAGGCCGGCTACACCGCCACCCTGCCGCAGCCCGAAACCACGACCCTGGCCGATCAGGCGCAACGCCTTCACCGTGAACGTTGGGCACTCCTGCTGGCTATCCTGCTGGCCCTGCCGCTGGTGCTGCCGATGCTGGTGGAACCTTTCGGCCTGCACTGGATGTTGCCCGCGTGGCTGCAATTCGCCTTGGCCACCCCCGTGCAATTCATCCTTGGCGCGCGTTTCTATATCGCCGCGTGGAAAGCCGTGCGGGCCGGTGCCGGCAATATGGACCTGCTGGTAGCCATCGGCACCAGTGCCGGTTATGGCCTGAGCCTGTACGAATGGCTCACAGCCTCCGCCGGCAGCATGCCACACCTGTACTTCGAAGCCTCGGCGGTGGTGATCACCCTGGTCATGCTCGGCAAGTACCTGGAAAGCCGCGCCAAACGCCAGACCGCCAGCGCCATCCGGGCCCTCGAAGCCCTGCGTCCGGAGCGCGCGATACGCGTGGTGGAAGGGCGCGAGGAAGACGTCGCCATCAACGCATTGCGGCTGGGTGATCAGGTGCTGGTCAAACCCGGTGAACGCTTCCCAGTGGACGGTGAAGTGATCGACGGCCAGAGCCACGCCGACGAAGCCTTGATCAGCGGCGAAAGCCTGCCGGTACCCAAGCAACCCGGCGACACCGTGACCGGCGGCGCCATCAACGGTGAGGGCCGTTTGCTGGTGCGTACCCAGGCGCTCGGCGCCGAAAGCGTACTGGCGCGCATCATTCGCCTGGTGGAAGACGCCCAGGCGGCCAAGGCCCCTATCCAGAAACTGGTGGACCAAGTCAGCCAGGTCTTCGTGCCGGCCGTGCTGGTGCTGGCCTTGATGACGCTGGTGGGCTGGTGGCTGTACGGCGCACCGCTCGAGACGGCGATCATCAATGCGGTCGCGGTGCTGGTGATCGCCTGTCCCTGCGCCCTGGGCCTGGCCACGCCGACCGCGATCATGGCTGGCACAGGCGTTGCCGCGCGCTATGGCATTTTGATTAAAGACGCCGAAGCCCTGGAACGAGCCCATGCCGTGAGCACCGTGGTGTTCGACAAGACCGGCACCCTCACCTCCGGCGCGCCAAAGATCGCACATCTGGCCGCCGTGGACGGCAACGAGGCACTGCTGCTGCAACAGGCCGGCGCCCTGCAACGCGGCAGCGAACACCCGCTGGCCAAGGCGGTGCTGGAGGCCTGCCAAGAGCGAGGGCTGAGCGTGGGTGATGTCAGCGCCAGCCAGTCCCTCACCGGGCGCGGCATCGCCGGCACCCTCGAGGGCCGCGCACTGGCCCTGGGCAACCGTCGCCTGCTGGAGGAAAACGGCTTGAACGCGGGCGAGCTGGCCGCTGACGCCCACGCCTGGGAGGCCGAAGGCCGCACCTTGTCCTGGCTGATCGAACAAGGCGCCCAACCGCGTGTGCTGGGGTTGTTCGCCTTTGGCGACACCCTCAAGCCCGGCGCCTTGCAGGCGGTGCAGCAACTCAAGGCCCGGCACATCGACAGTCACCTGCTGACCGGTGACAACCGCGGCAGCGCCCGCGTGGTGGCGCACGCCCTGGGCATCGACAGTGTGCATGCCGAAGTGCTGCCCGCCGACAAGGCCGCCACGGTTGCCGAGCTGAAAAAGACCGGCGTGGTGGCCATGGTCGGCGATGGCATCAACGACGCCCCGGCACTCGCCGCCGCCGATATCGGCATCGCCATGGGCGGTGGCACCGACGTGGCCATGCACGCGGCGGGCATTACCTTGATGCGCGGCGATCCGCGCCTGGTACCCGCCGCCCTGGAGATCAGCCACAAGACCTACGCAAAAATTCGCCAGAACCTGTTCTGGGCCTTTGTGTATAACCTGATCGGTATTCCCCTGGCCGCGTTCGGCCTGCTCAACCCTGTACTGGCGGGCGCGGCCATGGCCTTGTCCAGCGTCAGCGTGGTGAGCAATGCGTTACTGCTCAAAACCTGGAAACCCGAGAACCCGGAGGATCAACGCCCATGAACATCGGCCAAGCCGCCCGCCAGAGTGGGCTGAGCGCAAAGATGATCCGTTACTACGAGTCCATCGGCCTGCTCAAGGCCGCCCACCGTACCGACAGCGGCTACCGCGTGTACGGCAGTGACGACCTGCACACCCTGGCGTTCATCAAACGCTCGCGGGACCTGGGGTTTTCATTGGAGGAAGTCGGCAAACTGCTGACCCTGTGGCAAGACCGCCAGCGGGCCAGCGCCGATGTGAAAGCCCTGGCACGCCAGCACATCGAAGCACTGAACCAGAAGATCCTGGAGCTTGGGCAACTGCGCGATACGTTGCAGGACCTGGCAGAGCATTGCCACGGCGATCATCGACCGGATTGCCCGATTCTCAAGGAGTTGGCTTCAGGTAACTGTTGCGCCTGACTGGATAAACACAAAACCAGATGTGGGAGCGGCGGTTCGACGCTCCCACATTTTCAGATCTTCATTTGCCTTGAGATCACTGCATCCACGGCGGTGGCGGTGGCTCGTCGGAGCCTTTGCCCGGAGGGGCCTCGTCAGCAGCCCGAATCGCCTGGCGGCGGGCTTCATCCAGCCGTGCCGCTTCGATCTCACGCATCACGCCGTGAACATCCGCCAGTTCTTCAGGCTCGTCGAACTCGCCGGTCAACACGCTGCCCGGGTGCAAGGTGCCGGCTTCGTACAGGGCCCACATTTCCTTGGCGTAGCGGGTCCTCTTCAATTCCGGGGCAAAGCGCCCGAAATAGGCCGCCATGTTGCCCACGTCCCGCTCCAGCATGGTGAACGCATGGTTGTTACCCGCCGCGTCCACGGCCTGGGGCAGGTCGATGATCACCGGGCCCGTCGGTGCGAGCAGCACGTTGAACTCCGACAGGTCACCGTGCACCAGGCCGGTACACAGCATCAGCACGATCTGGGAAATCAGAAAGGCGTGGTACTCACGTGCCTGCTCGGGCTCCAGCACCACGTCATTCAGGCGTGGCGCGGCGTCGCCGTACTCATCGGCCACCAGTTCCATCAACAGTACGCCTTCGAGGAAGTCGAACGGCTGAGGCACGCGAACGCCTGCACCGGCCAGACGGAACAACGCCGCCACTTCGGCGTTCTGCCAGGCATCTTCGGCTTCTTTCTTGCCGTACTTGGAGCCCTTGGCCATGGCCCGGGCCTGACGACTGTTGCGGACCTTGCGGCCCTCCTGGTATTCGGACGCCTGACGAAAACTTCGTTTGTTCGCCTCCTTGTAAACCTTGGCGCAACGTAATTCGTTGCCGCAGCGCACCACATAAACAGCTGCTTCTTTACCACTCATGAGTGGGCGCAGCACTTCGTCGACCAGACCGTCCTCGATCAGGGGTTCAATGCGTTTAGGAGTCTTCATCAGCTTTTATTGTGGGTCCTTTATTACCAAATACGCGTCTGGCATTCCTTATACGGCAATCCACTCGCCGGTGGGAGAGGCTACCGACCTTTGACTTCTCAAGAATGCATCCACTGTGCCAGTTTGCGCGGCAATCAGCGCTCGATGATGGCGGTGACACCCTGCCCGCCCGCCGCACAGATGGAAATCAGCCCACGGCCCTTGCCGGCCGCATCCAGCAACTTGGCCAGGTTGGCGACGATACGCCCACCGGTGGCCGCAAACGGATGCCCGGCCGCCAGGGAGCTGCCTTTGACGTTCAGCCGGCTGCGGTCGATGGCGCCCAACGGTGCGTCAAGCCCCAGGCGCGTCTTGCAGTAATCCGCATCCTCCCAGGCCTTGAGTGTGCACAACACTTGGGCAGCGAACGCTTCGTGGATTTCGTAGTAATCGAAATCCTGCAGCGTCAGGCCATTGCGCGCCAGCAAGCGCGGCACCGCATACACCGGCGCCATCAGCAGGCCTTCGGCGCCATTGACGAAATCCACCGCCGCCGCCTCGCCGTCACGCAGGTAGGCCAGGATCGGCAAGCCGCGCTCTTTTGCCCATGCTTCACTGCCCAGCAACACCAGGGAGGCGCCATCGGTGAGCGGCGTCGAGTTGCCGGCGGTGAGCGTGCCCTTTTCGCTGCGCTCGAACACCGGCTTGAGGCTCGCGAGTTTTTCCAGGGTCAGGTCGGCGCGCAGGTTGTTGTCGCGGGTCAGGCCCAGGAACGGCGTGAGCAAATCGTTGTGCCAACCCTCCGCGTAGGCAGCGGCCAGGTTCCGATGACTGTCCAGGGCCAACTGGTCCTGCTCCGCGCGGGGAATCTGCCAGGTCTGCGCCATCAACTCGCAATGCTCGCCCATGGACAATCCGGTACGCGGCTCACCGTTGCGCGGCAGCTCGGGTTTGAGATGACGAGGGCGAAGTTGTAACAAGACTTTTAGTTTATCCGCCATGGACTTGCTGCGATTGGCCTGCAACAGCAGCTTGCGCAACCCCTCATTGACGCCGATGGGCGCGTCGGACGTCGTGTCCACCCCGCCGGCAATCCCACATTCGATCTGGCCCAGCGCGATCTTGTTGGCCACCAGCAACGCAGCCTCAAGGCCCGTGCCGCAGGCTTGTTGAATATCGTACGCCGGGGTTTGCGGCGACAGACGCGAGCCCAGCACGCATTCACGGGTGAGGTTGAAGTCGCGCGAATGCTTGAGCACCGCGCCGGCGGCCACCTCGCCCAGGCGCAGACCGTGCAGGTCATAGCGCTCGATCAGGCCCTCCAGCGCCGCGGTGAGCATCGCCTGGTTACTCGCCGTGGCATACGGGCCATTGGAGCGCGCGAAGGGGATGCGATTGCCGCCAATGATCGCGACACGGCGTAATTGAGTCATGGAAAGCTCCCTGATGGTTGTAGGTGGAATCATCCAGCCTAGACTGATCGAACGACTGCCGCCCCGGGGTGGTCAACCCTTTTGAACCCCAGCTTTCGGAGAGCGTTCCATGTCTGACCGTTATATCGACTTCGCCAACTCAAGCCTCGGCCATCGCCTGGTCGCCGCCCTTGGCCTGCCGTCGCCGGTACGCCTGGAACGCTGGCAAGCCGGTCGCCTGCGCCCGGTGGAAGGCGCGCTGCTGCTCGGCGGCGGCGGGCTGATACCCCACGTGCAGGCATTTGCCCACAAGCTCACCGATGCCACTTACACCTACGGCACCGAGACCTCGACCTGGATCCCCGGCCACGGCCCCAAACTCAAGGCGGTGGTGTTCGACGCCAGCGGGTTGCAGCACACCGATCAGCTCAAGCAACTGCGCGAGTTCTTCCAGCCCCTGCTGAAAAACCTCGCCAACAGCGCGCACCTGGTGATCCTTGGCCGCGCGCCGGAAAGCCTCGACGATCCCTTCGCCGCCAGCGCCCAGCGAGCCCTGGAAGGCTTCAGCCGCTCGCTGGCCAAAGAACTGCGCAACGGCGGCGTGCTCCAACTGCTGTATGTCGGCGAAGGCGCCGAAGACCAGTTGGAAGGGGCGCTGCGGTTTTTCCTGTCGCCCAAAAGCGCCTATATCTCTGGCCAAGTGCTTCGCCTCGAAGCCTGCGCCACACCCGTCGAGGATTGGACCCGCCCGCTGGCCGGGCGCAAGGCGCTGGTCACCGGCGCCGCCCGAGGCATTGGTGCCGCCATCGCCGAAACCCTGGCCCGTGACGGCGCCGAGGTAATTTTGCTCGACGTGCCCCAGGCCAAGACTGACCTCGACGCCCTCGCCGCGCGCCTGGGCGCCCGCACCATCGCCCTGGATATCTGTGCTGAAGACGCCGCCGGCCAGTTGATCGAACACCTGCCCGACGGGCTCGACATCCTGGTGCACAACGCCGGGATTACCCGCGACAAGACCCTGGCCAACATGACCCCCGAATACTGGGACGCCGTGCTGGCGGTCAACCTCAACGCCCCTCAGGTGCTGACCCGGGCGCTGCTCGACAGCGGCACCCTGCACGACCACGCGCGCGTGGTGCTGCTGGCCTCCATCAGCGGCATCGCTGGCAATCGCGGGCAGACCAACTACGCCGCGAGCAAGGCCGGGTTGATCGGCCTCGCCCAGGCCTGGGCGCCGCAGTTGAAAGAACGCGGTATCAGCATCAACGCGGTGGCGCCCGGTTTTATCGAAACCCAGATGACCGCGCACATTCCGTTCGCCTTGCGTGAAGCCGGGCGACGCATGAGTTCGCTGGGCCAGGGCGGCGTACCGCAAGATGTGGCCGAGGCGGTGGCCTGGCTCGGCCAGCCGGGCAGTGGCGCGGTCAGCGGCCAGGCGCTGCGGGTGTGCGGCCAAAGTCTGTTGGGGGCCTGACGATGCAGTGGCAAACATTGGATACGACGCCCTCGCTGCTGCCGCTGTACATGCGCGCGGCACTCAAGCGCAAGATCACCGGCGACACCCTGCCTGACCTGGGCTTGCGTTGCCGGGCAAACATCGACCCCAAGGCCGTGGCGGCCTATCGCAAGGTGTGCGGCTTTGCCGACAGCCCGATCCTGCCGGCGACTTATCCCCATATCCTCGCGTTCGGCCTGCAACTGCGGTTGCTCACCGACAAACGTTTTCCCTTCCCATTGCTGGGGTTGGTGCACCTGAGCAATCGCATCCGCATTCATCGCCCGCTGGGCGGTGTCAGCGAGCTGTCCCTCAGCGTGCATACGCAGCACCTCAAACCACATCCCAAGGGCGCCACCTTCGAGTTGGTGACCACAGCGCAGGATGCACTCGGTGTTTTATGGGAAGCCGAAAGCCGCATGCTGTGCCGGGGCGTGAAACTGCCCGGCGAAGCGGCCGACGATGCGCAGCCGGCCCCCGCCCCGCTCAGCGAACTGGCGCGCTGGAAAGCACCCGCCGATATCGGCCGGCGTTATGCCCGGGTCTCCGGCGACTACAACCCGATCCACCTGAGCGCCCTCACCGCCAGGCTGTTCGGTTTCCCCCAAGCCATTGCCCATGGCCTGTGGAACAAGGCACACACCCTCGCCGCGCTGGGCGAACACCTGCCCGCCGCCAATATTGAAATAGCGGTCGAGTTCAAGAAGCCCGTGCGCCTGCCGGGTGAAGTTGTGTTATTCACCAGTGCCGCCGGTTCCAGCGGCGAATTACGCTTGAGCGGCACCGGCGACATTGACCATATGCTAGGCAAGTGGCAGCCAATCGCCTGAAAAACCAAGATTAATTGTATATATACACCCTAAGTTATAGCGGACCTCCAGACGTCCGCTTTTTTATTCAAGCCACTGATTTTCATAAACTATATATCTTGATACATCCTCTCCTTATACCTTTGGCATTAGCCACTAAGTCCGTGTCGGGCGTCCGTATATAAATCGTTAATACCAAGTTGAGCATTGTGAGAACGCGCACCCGGGTCTGTGATGAATACACGGACAAACGTATCGCTATCCAAGAAATAACGAACGTTTGAAAACAACCCAAGGTTGTACAGGTGCAAGGAACTCAATCATGAAAACTCAAGTCGTGTTTTGGAAAGCAAGTACCGCGCTGGCCCTGGCAATAGCAATGACGCTGGGCGGTTGCAGCAGCGGTGGTGGCGGGCATCACAGCGGTGGTTCGGCTTCTTCTTCGGGCACAGGCGGTGGCGGCACTGATCCGGGCACCGACCCCGGCGGCAGTACTACGCCTCTGGTGACCGCACAAGTGGTCGACACTGCAGGCGGCATCGTCAGCAATCTCGGCGGCACAGTGAAAAGCCTGGGCACCACCCTCGGCAGCCTGCCGATTGCCGGCCCCACTGTGGGCGGCCTGGTGGACGCGGCCGGCAACGCGGTCGGCAGCATCGGCAATGGCCTGTCGGATGGCCTGGGCTCCCTGGGCACCGACAGCAATGCCCTCGGCAAAACCGTGGCGGGCGTAGGCAACGGCGTCGCGGACCTGGGCGATGGCGTCAGCGTCACCGGCGGCAATGTGGCGACGCTGCTGGGCAAAGTCCCTGTAGTCGCCGGCACTGCACCGGTGGTGGGCGGAGTGGTCGACAAAGTCGGCAACGCCGTGACCATGCTCGGAGATACCTTGAGCACCGCCAGCACCACCGGCCCGCTGGGTTCGGTAACCAACACCGTCGGTTCCAAAGTCCTGGTGCCTGTGGTGTCGCTGGTGGAAAACACCACCGGTAAAGTCGGCACCGCCACCGGCCTCGATACACCTGTGGGCGGCCTGCTGAAAAAAGTCGGTGATACCGTCGACGGCCTGGGCGACAAAGTCGCGGATGCGGGCGGCAACGGCAACCCGGTGACCGGTGCCGTGGGTGACGTGCTCAATGGCGTGGGCACTGCAGTCGGCAAAGCCAGCGGCTATGTCGACCCGAACGCAGACAACAACGGCGGCAATGGCAACGGCAATGGTGGTAACGGCGGCAACGGCGGCACCCCTAACCTGGGCCTGCCGGAGCTTATCGGAGGCGTGATTGCCGGGGCCAGCAACGGCCTGGATGCCGGCAGCACCAACGGCGTCGTCAGCGCCACTGGCGTCGCCGGTGGCAAGGTCGGCGGCACCGTGGCGTCGCTGGGCACCCTGCTCGGCGGCAGCGGCACCCCGAACACCGCCGCCGGCGCACCGGTGGGCGCAATCACCAGCACCCTGGGCAACGCGCTGAATCCTGTGACCAGCGGCGTCACCAGCCTGACCCAAAACGTCGGCAACGCCACAGGCCTCGGCGCACCGGTCAACGGCCTGGTGACTAACGTAGGCGGCGCCGTGAGCAACCTGGGTGGCGCCATCAGCGGTGCCAACGCCAACCCGGTCACCAATGCCCTGGGCGGCACCGTCAGCGCGGTCGGTGGCACCGTGGCGTCCATCGGCGGGCTGGTCACCGGCGGTACCGGCAGCACTGGCGGCCTGCTCGGTGGCGGTTTGAGCCTGGGCGCCAATGGTTCGGCCGGTGCCGGAGCGGGCGCCAATGCAAGTGGTGGACTGGGCGGGCTGCTCAACGGCCTGACCGGCAAAAAATAGAATTGCACCTGGCCGATTAGACGGCCTCACCTACAGCGCCTACGCTTGGTTGAGACGAGAGACCCCAATAAGTCTCTCGTCTTTTTTATGGGCCACCGAGTGCCCCAGCGAGTCTCCGAACCGCGCCGCGAGAGCCGGGCGGAATCTGCAAAATGCTGCTGCGAATTTGACCATGGAGTGTCCTATGCGCGCTTTGACGCCGTTGTTGTTGCTTACCCTCAGTACTTACGCCCACGCCGATACCCTGCCCAGCTTTCTCAACAGCAACGACACCATCCGCAACCTGCCCGTGCCCAACCTGCCCGCCGACGCCTACCGTCCCGTCACCCCGCAAACCCAGGTACCCACACCCGCGCCTACCGCCGGGGAGCCCTTGCTGATGGACACCAAGGTGACCATCCGCAAGCTGCAGATCGATGGCGGCACGGTCTACCCGCTCGAGGACGTGGCCCAGGTGTTCGAACCGCTGATTGGCCATGAGACCAACCTGGCGCAGTTGATCGAAGCCACGCGCAGCATCACTCGCCGCTATCAGCAAGACGGTTATCTGCTGTCCTACGCCTTTCTGCCGCAACAGAGTTTTGAAAACGGGCTGGTGCAGGTGGTGCTGGTGGAGGGCTATATCCGCGACTACCAATTGCAGGGCGATATCGGCCCGGTCTCGGCCTACGTCGACAAGCTCGCCGAAAAGCTCAAGGCCGAACGCCCGCTCACGCGCAAGACTTTCGAACGCTACACCACCCTGATGGGTGGGATTCCTGGCGTAACCCTGCAGGCTCAGGTGCCTCCGCCGAGCACCACCGACGGCGGCACTCGCATGCAGATCACCGCCAGCCGCAAGCCCTTCACCACCAGCATGAGCCTGAACCAGGCCAGTCGTAACGGGCTGCAAGCCCTGCTCACCGGCACCAGCAACTCACAGACCGCCATGGGGGAATTGCTGAGTTTCACCGGGCTGGTTCCACCGGGCCACGATAAGGAACACTACTACCGCGCGGCCTACAGCCAGTTCGTCAATGCCGAAGGCACCCAGTTGGTGCTGTCAGGCGAACGCTACCGCGCCGACCCGCGTACCAACGTGCAACTGGGCAGCGGCTTCGAACTCAAGCCACACCAGAAAATCGACCGCTACTCGATTGGCGTGAGCCATCCGGTGATCGCCTCGCCTACCGAGTCCCTGACCCTGGGCACCCGCTTCTATGCGGTCGACCAGACCACAGCCTACAAACTGGTGGGTTTCCCCCAGCGCCTGGAACTGGAAACCAACCTGCGTGCCCTGGCCTTCGAGGCTGACTGGCGCAAGGCCGACACCGACCAGCTGCGCATCCTCAGCGCCGGGCTGTACCAAGGCATCAACGGCCTGGGCGCCAAGGCGCGCACTGACTTCGAAGGGCTCAAGCCCGACCTCGACTTCTTCCGCCTGCGCCTGTCCGGCGTGCAGAGCAACAAACTTTTCGGTAATTTCCAGGGCGTGCTGTCCGGGGCGTTCTACTGGAGCGACGCGACCCTGCCCGACAGCGAGCGCGCCACCTTCGGCGGGCAGAATTTCGGGCGCGGCTACCCCGACGATCAGGGTTCCGGCGACAAGGGCTGGGGCGCGGCCTACGAGATCAACTACAGCTACAACCGTGACGGCGAATGGGTGCGCATCCTGCAACCCTACATCGTGTTCGACCGCTCCAGGACTTGGTTCAACGACTTGCCGATCAAGAGCAGTGACCTGTCCTCGGCGGCGGTGGGCCTGCGGTTTGGCGACGCCAAGTACTACAACATCGCGCTGGAAGCGGCCAAACCGATGTCGGACGTCGCCCTCGACAGCTACGATCGGCGGCCTCGGTATACGTTGAGCTTCAGTTACCAGCTGTGATTGTGCCGGGCACTTTCTTGCCAACCAAAGAGATCCCCTGCGAAGACGGCGGCACTGCCAACAAAGAGGCCGCCTGACCCACCGCCTTCGTAGCCTCGCCGGGGCTCGACAACTCCCACAGGGGATTGTCGGTGGCTGGGAAATCCTCTGTCAGCAGGGTCATCGCGCCGGGCACTTTCTCACCAACGATAGAGATCCACTGTGGGAGCTGGCTTGTCGGGTCGCCGCATCGCTGCGAAAACTGCGGTACTGCCTACACAGATGCCACCTGCCCCACCGCTTTCGCAGCCCCGCCAACCCTCGGCAGTCAAGAACGGGATTTGGGGAGAGGAAACAGGTTGTTCAACGTGTCGATCAATCGCGCCAGGTAGATGGGTTTGCGAAACAGGTCGAGCACCTGCAAGCGCAGCATGTCGCTCACGTCGTCCATCTCGGCATGGCCCGACATGACGATCACCGGCAGGTGATGGCGCGAGGTGTGTTCGCGCAGGCGCTTGATCAGGGAGATGCCACTTTCCTCGGGCATGCGCAGGTCGGTGATGACCAGGGCAATGTCCGGGTGCAGAGTCAGCTCCTGCAGGGCGAAGGTGACGGAGGTGGCGGTAAAGCACACGAACCCCTCGTTTTCGAGGGATTCGGCGAGCTCGATCAGCGCGTCCTCTTCATCATCCACTAACAGGATTTGTTGCCGAGTGGACAAAGAGGCGCTCATGGAAAAGATCCCGACACTAAGAATGTATTCAGGTTAGTCGTGTCGCGGCATTGATCAAGTGGAGCTGATGCTCGCCTGAATCACGTCGAACAGCGCCTTGACGCGCTGGCTGATCGGCGACATGAAGATCCCGATCACCGCCGCACACATCGCCGCCACGATGGCGTACTCGATCCCTGAGGCGCCTTCCCTGGCGCTGAATGCAATCTGCACTTTCACCCACACTTTGCGAATGCGTTCTGTGGCGAACATAGCGGGCTCCAATAAAGTTAGAAAGCGCCTTGCAACTTCCTTACGTACCGATGCCCGTTTGAATGGATTGGAAGATCGCTTTTACCTTGGTACTGATCGGTGTCATGAACAACCCGATAACCGCCGCGCACATTGCCGCGACAATTGCATATTCGATACCGGACGCGCCCTCTCTTCCGTAAGACAGAATCTGGATTTTGATAAATACCCTGCGAATGGCATCAAGGAACATTTGACTTCTCCTTTGCGCTGAGAGCGCCGATGTAGCGGTGTTGCAGCATGATTTCGCTTTGCCATTAGAGCATTGTCGGCAAATGCACTCCCAACAACTGTAATAAGCGACTAATCACAAAGTAGTAGCCAAATTCATGGCGTCAAAAGACCTGTGTTTTAAACTCGATACAGAATTTTTCTCCGCAGTAATGGCATTTTGTCCTAGCTGAACTACCTTCAAATAGCGAAATAGTTAGATCTTTAGCATGAACGGTTTGCGAAGTGACTGGATGGACCAGCCGGCAGGTTCAGCGGTAGGAAAGGGAGAGCCTTTATGAGCAGTCGCATCAGCATGATTCTCGCCGGGTTGCTATTGGTGGGTGCGTTGATTGCCGGGTATTGGGGCCTTGTATTGAGCCGTCCGGAACCGGTCGCTCCCACCGTCGCCGCACCTGTGGTCACGGTCCCCGTGGCTCCCGCTGAAGACCCAACCCGCAAATCCGTGGTGGTACTGGCCCACGACGTGCCGCCCTTCGTTGCGCTTACCGCCGCCGACCTGACCCTGGAAAAGCTGCGCACCGCTCCCGCCGGCAGCCTCACCACTCTGGAGCAAGCGATTGGCCGCACGCCTTGGCGTGCCCTTGAAGCGGGCACTTGGCTGACTGAAGAAAGCTTCTCGGCCGGCGGCAATGTCTCCCGGATGATCCGCCCCGACGAGCGCGCGCTGGCCGTCGCCGTCGATGAAGTCACCGGCGCCGGCGGGCAGTTGAACCCGGGCGACTACGTGGATGTGCTGCTTTACCTGCGCCAGGAAAACGGCAACCCGCAGCCCTCGGCGCAAACCGTGATCCCTGCGCTGCGCCTGCTCGGCGTCGGTGACCAGTTGGGGCTGACCAACGACGGCAAGCCCGGCTCCCCGGTCGCGACCACCCCGGAAGAAAAGGCCCGGCAACAACAGAGCCGCGCCAGCGCGCGCACCGTGTTGCTCGCGGTTCCCGAACAATTGATGAGCCGCCTGATGCTCGCCGCCCAATCCGGCGCGTTGCGCCTGGCCGTGCGCAGTGCCGACGAACAACGGCTGAGCCAGTACTGGGCGGGCGGCAGCGACGCACCGGCCAATCTGGAGACCGCCAAGCGCGACCTCTACCAGTTCAACCAGCTGGCCCTCACGGCCCCTCCCATCAGCAATTTCAGCCCGGCAGCCCACGGCGGCGGTGCGCCTCGTCGTTCGGGTGTCGAGGTGATACGCGGCAACCAGGTTACTCAACAAACGCCCTGATAGCGCTAAGGATGCCTTGAATGAGCAGTCGTTCCACGCGGTTTTCTTCACGAGTGTTCTGGGCCCTCGTTACCCTGACCCTGCCCGCCGGCGTCGTGCACGCCGCGTCCGGCAACTGTGCCAGCCTGGGCCAATTGCCCGCCGCGCTCGAAGTGGGCGAAGGGCTGCAACACGCCATGCAATCGCCGGTGGCCATTACCCGGCTGGCGGTGGGCGACCCGAAAATCGCCGACGTCCAGGTCAACAGCAACCAGTCCTTCCTGCTGACCGGCATCGCGCCCGGCGCCACCAGCCTGATGATCTGGACCGCCTGCTCCAGCACACCGCGCCAGAGCATGGTGTTCGTCAAGGGCAAGGCCACGTCGGCGTTGACCAACCTGTCACAGCCCCCTTCGGACGACCCGTTGCTGCCCAGCCAGGTGCAGACGGATATCCGCTTCGTGGAAGTCAGCCGCACCAAACTCAAGGAGGCGAGCACGTCGATTCTGGGGATCGGCAAGAATTTCCTGATCGGCAGCCCCAATCTTTCGGTGCCCAGCCCCAATACCCTGGCGCTGCCGGTCAGCCAGTCCAATTTCAATATCGGCTTTGGCGGTGGTCGGGTGTCGGCCATGATCAACGCCCTGGAAAGCAGCGGCTTCGCCTACACCCTCGCGCGCCCCAGCCTGGTGGCACTTAGCGGCCAGAGCGCGACCTTCCTGGCCGGCGGCGAAGTGCCGATCCCCGTGCCCAGCGCCGGCAGCGACACCATCTCCATCGAATACAAGGAGTTCGGCATTCGCTTGACCCTGACCCCGACCGTGGTCGATCGCAACCGCATCACCCTCAAGGTCGCACCGGAAGTCAGCGAGCTGGATTACAGCAACGGTGTGCAGATCCAGGGCATCCAGGTGCCGGCCCTCACCGTGCGCCGCACCGACACCAGCGTGTCCCTGGCCGATGGCGAAAGCTTCGTGGTCAGCGGCCTGATCAGCAGCAACAACCGCTCCACCATCAACAAGTTTCCCGGCCTGGGTGACATTCCGGTGCTGGGCGCGTTTTTCCGGGACTCCAATATCAGCCGCGAGGAAAAAGAGCTGCTGATGATCGTCACCCCGCACCTGGTCCAGCCGCTGGCTGCCGATGCGCAGTTGCCGTCCTTGCCCGGCGAAAAACTGCGCAGCTACGACCCGAACTGGTACCGCCTGTTCTTCCTGGAGAACGGCAATTTCGACCGCCGCACGGGGTTGTCCCAATGAGCGAGAGCCTGAGCCAGACCTTCCTGGCAATTACCCGCAACAGCACGGACCTGGAATGGCTCCAGGGTGCCCTGGCGCCCCTGGGCCAGGTGGTCAGCGCCGGCGGTGGCAGCCTTGACGAGCTGCTGGCGCTGGTCGATGTGACCTTCGCCAACCTGGTGTTCATCGGCCTGGACCGTGAAAACGTCACCAACCAGTGCGCCTTGATCGAAGGTGCCCTGGAAGCCAAACCCATGCTCGCCATCGTTGCCCTGGGCGATGGCATGGACAACCAACTGGTACTCAACGCCATGCGCGCCGGAGCCAGGGATTTCGTCGCCTACGGCTCGCGCTCCAGCGAAGTGGCCGGCCTGGTGCGCCGCCTGAGCAAGCGCCTGCCGGCGATGCCCCATCAGACGACGCACCTGGGCGGCCTCACCGTGTTGTACGGCACCCAGTGCGGCACCGACGGCGCCCTGCTGGCCAGCCATATGGCCCATGTGGTGCAGAAGAGCGGGCAACAGACCCTGGTACTCGACCTGGGCCTGCCCCGGGGTGACAGCCTGGCGCTGCTGGGCCTGGAAAGCTCGTTTCACTTCGGTGACGCCTTGCGTCATTTGCGCCGCCTCGACGCCACGCTGATCAACAGCGCATTCACTTCGGCCGAAGACGGCCTGCGCATCCTCGCCTACACCGACAGCGACGAGCCCCTGGAACAGACCAGCGCCGCCGAGCTGTACATGCTCCTCAGTGCGCTGCGCCAACACTTCCAGCACATCGTCGTCAACCTCACCGGCCAACCGGACAGTGAAGCGCTGCGCACCTTCGTCAGCCATTGCGACAAGCTGTTGTGGTGCACCGACCAAAGCGTGCTGGACTGCCGACGCAACCTCGCGGTGCTCAACCGCTGGCGCGAAAAAGGCATGAAACTGGAGCACGGGCGGCTGCTGGTCGACCGCTACATCAAAGGTGCCGCACCCGAGGCCGAGGCCCTGGGCAGAACCTTTGGCCTGGAAGTGATTGCGGTGCTGCCCCTGAGCGCGGAGATCCGCCTGAACGCCAAGAACCAGGGCCAGTCCCTGTTCACCCTGGCACCCCGCGAGCCACTGACTCAAGGTTTGCGCACCCTCGGCGAGCGCCTGGCAAAACGCTCCGAAGGCCTTGAAGCGCCGCCGGCCAACTGGCTCACCCGCCTCTGGGGCACCAAATGAGCACCGAAAAACTCTTCGGCGTGCCCAGTCGCGGCGCAGTCGGCAATACCGACCATGACGGCCTGAAACTGGTGCTGCACCGCTACATCATCGACGCCATCGAAGAGTCCGGGAAAAACCTGCTGGAGGGCACGCGCCAATCCCTCGCGCAATTTGTGATCGATAAGGTCGCCGAATACATCACGCGCATGCACCTGGCGATCTCCCGCTACGAGATGGAGCGCCTGGCCGAAGAGATCGTCGACGAACTGACCGGTTTCGGCCCGCTCGAAGTCCTGCTGCGTGATACCTCGGTCACCGAGATCCTGGTCAACGGTCCGCACCGGGTGTTCATCGAGCGCGACGGCTTGCTGCACCAGAGCGACCTGCGGTTCATCGACGATCACCATGTGGAGCGCGTGATGCAACGCATCCTCGCGCCCCTGGGGCGGCGCCTCGACGAATCATCACCGATGGTCGATGCGCGCTTGCCCGACGGCAGCCGGGTCAACGCAATCATCCCGCCGATTGCCCTGGATGGTCCGTGCCTGTCGATTCGGAAGTTTCGCAAGGACATGCTCAAAAGCAGCGACCTGGTGGCCATGCAGACCATCGACCAGGCGATTTTCGAGTTCTTCCAGGAGGCCGTCGGCAAGCGCTGCAACGTGCTGATCAGCGGCGGTACCGGCACCGGTAAAACCACGCTGCTGAACATTCTCAGCCAGTTGATCAACCCCCATGAACGGTTGGTGACCATCGAGGACGTGGCCGAACTGCAACTCGGCCACCCGCACGTGGTGCGCCTGGAAACCCGTCCGCCCAATGCCGAAGGCCATGGCGAGGTCAAGGCCAGCGACCTGATCCGCAACGCCCTGCGGATGCGCCCGGACCGCATCATCCTCGGCGAGATCCGTGGCGTGGAAGTGCTGGATGTGCTCACCGCCATGAACACCGGCCACGACGGTTCAATGAGTACCGTGCACGCCAACAACGCCCAGGACGCGTTGTTGCGTCTGGAGACACTGGTGGGGCTGACTGGCCGCGTGGTCGCGGAAAAAACCCTGCGCCAGATGATCTGCGCGGCGCTGGACGTGGTGATTCAACTCACGCGCCTGCCCGACGGTCGTCGCTGTGTGAGTGAAGTGGTGGAGGTGGTGGGCGTGCGCGATGACGTGTATGTCACCAACACCCTGTTCCGCCACGACAAGCGCACCGGTTTCGGTTTCCTGCGCGAAGCCATCAACCCCGCCGGCGAAAAACTGCGCCGCGAAAGCCACCTGCCGCTGTAGGAGGTCGTGATGATCGCTCCGATCCTGCTCGCGCTGATCGCCTTGGTCCTGCTGGTGCTGGCCGTGCGCCTGATGCGCAACGGCTTGCGCCAGGTGCAGACCGACCGTGTGATGGAGCGTCTGGGCCAGGGCCAACCCCAGGCCATGAACGACAAGGCCGTGGTGAGCAAGCTCGAGCGCATGTTTATCCGTGCCGGCCTGGGCCGGCCCACGGAGCGCCTGGGGCTGTGGCTGACGTTCTGGAGCCTGGGCGCGCTGCTGGGCTTTCTGGCGGGCGACTGGCTGGGCCTGCTGGTGATGATCGTGACCCCGCCGCTGGTGCTGCGCGGCTACATCGCCTGGCGCTACCAACGCCGCCTGCACCGCATGATCGAACAACTGCCGCAGTTGCTCGACCACGCGGTACGCAGCCTGAAGTCCGGGCGCACGCTGGCCGATGCGGTCCTCGGCGGTATCGATGCCAGCGACGATCCGCTGAAAAAATCCATGGGGCGTATCAAGCGCAATGTGTTGCTGGGGGTCAGCCTGCCGGAAGCCGCCCATGACTACGCCGAGTTTTATGAGCAGGATGAGCTGCGCCTGTTTGCCCTGGGGCTGAAGGTCAACCACCGCTACGGCGGCAATGCCAGCGAACTGCTGGAGAACCTGATCAAAATGATCCGCGAGCGCGACCAGGGCGCGCGCCAATTACGCGCCATGACCGGCGAGACCCGTGTGACGGCGGTGGTCCTGGCGTTGTTGCCGGTCAGTGTGGCCGGCTATTTTCTACTGACCAACCCCACTTACCTGGTGGGCATGTGGGCCGACAGCGGCGGCCAATTGATGTTGATCGGCGCGTTCGCCATGCAGGTCTTCGGCTGCCTGGCGCTGTGGCGCATGCTGAGGAGCGTCTGACATGGCCTTGCTGATCAGCGCCGTGCTGTTCCTCGCCGCCTTGGCGCTGCTGTTGAGCAACATTCTGGCCCAGCGGCGCCAGCAGCGCTTGGTCACTTTGCGGCTCCAGGGCGAAACTTCGCGTGAAGACAGGATCGGCCATTGGCTGCGCCAGCTGGGCAATACCCGGATCGGCCAACGCACCATCAGCCTCGACAACGAAACCCAAACCCTGCTCAACCGCATCGGCTGGAGAAAAGCCAGCCAGCGCTCGCTGTTCGCGGCTTGCCAGGTCGGTGCGCCGCTGCTGTTGCTGGCCCTGACGCTGCTGGCACAAAGCATGTTTTTCGCCGGAACCGACTCGGCCTGGTTCGCGCCTCTCCTCGGCCTGGCCGTCGGCTACCTGTTGCCCAAGCGGGTGCTGGCGTCCCTCGCCAAGCGGCGCCAGGAACAGATCGCCGTGGAGGTATCGACCTTCATTCCGCTGCTGCGCATCCTCTTCGAGTCGGGCATGGCCGTTGAACAGACCCTGCGGGTCATGGCTCAGGAAGCGCAGAAACTGCTGCCGGTGCTGACCTCGGAGCTCCAGATCGTGCTCGCACGTGTCGACTCCGGCCTGGAGCTGGGAGAGGAACTGAGCAAGGCCAGCCAGATGCTCAGTGTCGACGAGTTCAGCGACACCTGTTCGATCCTGCAACAACTGCTGCATCAGGGCGGCGGCGCGATGAAGTCATTGCAGGCGCTCAAGCAACTGCTGGACGATCGGCGCCTGACCCGCATGCAGGAATACATTTCCAAGATGTCGGCCAAAATGTCCGTGGTGATGATGGTTTTTCTGTTCCCGGCATTACTGATCGTATTGGCCGGCCCTGGCTTTATCGCCATCTCGAAGGCCATGGGGCCTTGAAAGGAGCAACGATGAAAGGACTGATCGCCGCCTGCGGCCTGTTGCTACTCAGTGGCTGCACAAACATGGGCCAGACGCCCTGGGCCGGGCTCACCGCCCCCGGCAGTTGCTCCAAGCCCGCGTCCGACCAGGAACTGTCGCTGAACCTGGCGGACGACATGGCCAATGACGGCAAGCTGCACGCCAGCCTGGCCAACCTGCAGAGCCTGTCGGACAACCTGCCCCAGGTACGTCTGCGCAAGGCCAAGGTCTACCGCCTGCTCGGGCGCAGTGAGGCCGAGCCGTTGTATCGCTCGTTGCTGGGCACCTGCCTGTCGGCGGAAGGCGAACATGGCCTGGGGCAACTGGCCGTCGCCAAGGGCAACAACAGCCAGGCCGTGGAGCACTTGCAGCGGGCAGCCAGGCTGGCACCCACCGACGAAAAGATCCGCAACGACCTGGGCGTTGTCTACCTCAATCAATTGCGTCTCGAAGAGGCGCGTTTCGAGTTCCTCACCGCCATGGAGCTCAATCAGAGCAACACGCTGGCGGCGCTCAACCTGGTGACCCTGCTGATCTATCAGGGCAACTGGGGGCAGGCCGCGCAGGTGGTCAGTACCGTGGGCTTGAAACCGGAGCAGGTCACCCAGGCCCAGGCCCGGGCGCAGCAACTCAAGACCACCACCCCCGCGAAACGCCAGGTGGCCGCCGTGGGCGAGACCGTTCAGGCGCCCGTTCAGTAAGTCTTTAGAGAGCATTCAGATGAAACTCAAACCGCTCGTTCATCTGCTGTTGGCAACGCTGCCACTGACCGCCACGGCCATCGAACCGGGGCCCTCTTCACCGCAACAAAAACACACCGAGGACTGGTTGCAACTACAGGTCAGCGGGCAAATGGCGTCCTCCAAACCGCAAAAGGCCACCCCCGCTGAACGCGAGGGGGCCCTGCAACGGTTGATCGAGAGCTACAAATACCCGATCCCTGAATACTACGATCAGAAACAGGGCGGTAATACGACAGGCGGCGGTAGCAGCAATTAGTGGGCCGTCACCCGCTGGCGTATCGCGGCATTACTGGGCGACAGCGCCAGCGCCAACTGGGTGCGGTTGTGCATATGGGTCAGGCGCAGCACCTGGGACACGTACAGCTTCACGGTGTTTTCGGTGATACCCAGTTCGCAGGCAATCTGATAGTTGGTCTGGCCCTTGCCCACCAGCCTGGCCACGTCCAATTGGCGCGGTGACAGCTGCTTGAAGATCACCGGCATCTCGATGTCGGCAGCGTCGCCCTCCGCATCGCCGGACGCTTCAGGCGCTTGAGGGCTGCTGCGTACTTTGTCGAGGTCGTGGTAAAGATCGTCAATCGACGCCGAGAGATATTGCAGCTTCTGGTTCAGGTGCCCCAGTTCAAGGTCTTTGCGGCGCTCGCGCAATGCCGCTTCCTGGCGCTTCAGGCCTTCGAGCAGCTCATCGAGATTGATCGGTTTCTGGTAGTAGTCCGCGATACCCGCGCGCAGCGCCTTGATCACGTCCTGCTTGTCCGCGCGGCCGGTCAGCATGATCGCCTCGAACGCGCGTTGCTTGCCGGCCAGGCGCTGGAGTGTCTGGACCAGTTCGATGCCGTCCATTTCCGGCATGTGCAGATCGCACAGCACCAGGCCAATATCGGCGTCTTCGCGAAAACGCTCGACCGCCTTCACGCTGGAGTGGCAAGGGATGCAGCGATACCCGCTGCTTTCGAGAAATTCACACAGCTCTTCGACGATCAGAGGCTGATCGTCGACGACGAGCACTTTCACTTCAGAGGTAAGCTTGTTCACGCGCGACTCCATGCCTGGGCAAGCCAAAGACCGACCGATCCATTCCAACCGCTCATTTTCCCTACAACCGCTCTATAAACGTAGACGCACTTTCCTACTATGTACATAGCATTAGGCTAGCTGATGACAAATGGGATCCAACACCAGGACAGGCCGAAACCGACCAGCAGGAAGGGGGCAAAAGGCTGCTTCTTTGACGCTACGGGCTCGAAATGCTGCAACACCTCTTTAACCCCTTGATTCATCAGGGGCCACACCCTGGGAGCCAGCAACAGCCAGCCCACACTGGCCAGCCCTGCCCCGACAAAGGTGCCCAATAAATAATGGCTGTCGGTGGCCAGCGCCAGCGCCGCCAACAATTTCACATCCCCCGCTCCCAAACGGCCCAGGGCATAACCGGGCAAGGTGAACAGCAGCGACAGTGCGAATGCCCACCCCCCTTCGGCGGCTGTCGCCCCCAGCCAGGTGGTACCGCTCCAGCACAGGTAAACCAAGGCCAGCAGCAAACCACCCAGGGTCAAACGGTTGGCGATCTGGCGCTGGCGCACATCCTGTACGGCGCACAGCGCCAACCACACAAACAGCACAAGGCTATGAATCACGTAAAAAACATCCCTTTTCGCCGAATGATTCTATGCTGATATCAAGTAGTGGTTGTCAGGGTAGACGCAGTCATGAAAAAGGGCCTCCCCGGAAAGCAGAAAGGTGCCGCCGCGCTGGAATTCGCGATGGTCTTCATGATCTTTTTTGCGGTTTTTTATGGGTTGGTCAGCTACAGCCTGCCGTTGCTGCTGTTGCAATCGTTCAACCAGGCCACCGCTGAAGGCGTCAGGCGCGGTGTGGCGCTGGACCCTGCGACACCCGGCTACGCCGACGCCCTCAAGGCTCGCGCCGTTGCGGCAGCCCAGGCCCAGTTGCAGTGGCTGCCGCCCGGGTTCAAATTCGTGCCCGCCTATGTCACCGCGACCTACTCCGGCACCGGCATGCTGACCGTGCAAATCAACTATCCCTCCGACAACCTCAAGAACGTGCTGCCGTTTCTCGTCCTGCCCGGCTTCGGCACCGTGCCCAACCTGCCCACCACACTCACCGCCCAAGCGAGCCTGCAATTTTGACTTCGGGGGAAAAATTCTTCGACCGCCTGCTCGGCCGACCGGCTGGCCCCCATGCATCCACGCTGATGCCCATGCATCCAGGTCTATGCGTCGAACTGGATAACCTCGGCCGGGTGCTGCAAATCCACGGAGCGCTGCGTCATCGCCTGGCAAAGACCCAGCCCTCGCAGCAGCCGGTGCCGCTGTTCGAGTACGTGTGCGCCCACAGTGCCGTCGTGATCGAAGGCACACCCAGCGATTGGCAGGGCCAAATCCTGGACCTGGACTTCACCGGGTTTGCCGGGCGCCTCCTGCAAACCCGTGGCTGGGTCCAGCCCCAGGGCGATGGCTGGTTGCTGCAACTGCTGGATATCGGCGACCTGGTCGCCCACCGACAACACGCCGAGAGCCGTGAACACAACCAACTGCTCAGCGCCCGCATCAGCGAACACCTGAGGGTGTGCAGCCTGGCGCGCCTGCCCGAGGTCTTGCACGACAACCTGCACAGCATCGCACAGCGCTGGCGGATACCCTGCGTCGCCATCGCCGTACTCGACGATCAGGACCAGGGCTGGGTGATCCAGGGCCAGTACCGCGCCCACGATGCGCCCCGGTTATGGCATGACGGGCAATCCCTGGGCACCGCACTGGACAGCCTGGGCGGCACGACGGTGCTGAAACTGACGCAAGGCCAAGGTCACAGCGAGCATCCACGCCTGCTGGGCATTTTCGGCAATGCCGAAGGTTTGCTCGTGCCCTACCGCGACGGTCATGGCGTCGCCGCCTGGCTGCTGTGCGGTTTCTATCGTGATGACGAGCCGTCCAGCGAACGGGACTGGCTGCACCTGGCCGCCGCCCTCGCCGCGCCGCTGCTCAGCCGCCTGCGCGAACAACGCCATCAACAACAGCTCGATCGCCTCGAAGCGCTGCAAGAGCTGCTGGGCACCGGTTGGTGGGAATTGCCTGTCAACAGCGAAGACATCCAATTGGCCCCGCAGTTGCTGCATCACCTGACGCCCGAGGACAGCACCCCGCGCATGCCCCTCACGGCGTGGCTGACACTATTCCATCCGGCCGATCGCGAGGAGCTCGCCAGCCGCCTGCAAGACTTGCAGACCTTGAGCAAACCCCTGTCGACCAGCGTGCGCCTGCACCGCATGGACGCGGCGCAGGACCCGATCTGGTACCGCATTCAAGGCCAGGCGCTGGGCGCTGGGAGCAGCCGACGCCTGATCGGCTTCATGCTCGACATCAGTGACATCAAGAACCAGCAGCAACAGGCCGCCGCTGCCCATGCCCGGCTGGACAACCTGATCGCCAGCTCGCCGGCGATTATCTATGTGCAACGCTATGTGGAAGGCACGCTGCAACCGCTGTTTTTCAGCGACAGCCTCACGCCGTTGCTGGGTCGGACGCTGGCCGAATGCACCCCGGCCTCGCTCATCGACTGGATCCACCCCGACGACCGCGACCTCTACTTCGAGCGCACCCGCCAATTGCTGCGCGAAGGCAGCGTGCGCAGCCGCTACCGCGTGCGCGACAAACAGGGACGCGACCACTGGCTGCTCGACGAAGCCAAGCTACTGCGCGACGACCTCGGCCTGCCGGTGGAGGCGGTCGGTCTGTGGCTGGATGTCACCGAAGCGACCCTGGCCGCCGAGCAGATCAAGCGCAGCGAAGAACGCTACCGCATCCTGGTGGAAGATTCGCCGGCCATGATCTGCCGTTATCGCCCCGACCTCACACTGACATTCGGCAACACGCCGCTGGCCAATTACCTGGAGTGCTCGCCCGAACAACTGCCGGGTCTGAATTTGGCGGAGTGGCTGTCGACCGAACAGCACCAGGCGTTCGTGCAGCGTATCCACCAGCTGACTCCGGAATTCCCGGTCAGCACCGCCGAAATCAGCCTGCAACTGCCCGGTCGCGAGCACGCCTGGTGGGTGTGGTCGGACCGTGGCGTATTCGACGAACACGGCACCCTGCTGGAAGTGCAGGCGGTGGGGCGTGACAACACCGAAGTGCGCCGTTCCCAGCAGCAACTGACCCAGAGCGCCAAGATGGCCACCCTCGGCGAAATGGCCACGGGCCTGGCCCATGAGATCAACCAGCCGCTGAACGTGATGCGCATGGCCATCGTCAATGTGCTCAAGCGCCTGAGCAACGGCGATGCGCAGGTCGACTACCTCACCGAAAAACTCCAGCGCATTGACGCCCAGGTGCAACGCGCGGCGAAAGTGATCGACCACATGCGCGTGTTTGGCCGCCGCTCGGAGATCGAACAACAACCCTTCGATCCGGCCCAGGCCGTAGAGGGCACCCTGTCGTTGCTCAGTGAAGGGCTGCGCGGCAAGGGCGTGGAGGTGCGTCTCACGCCGGCGGACTTTTCGGTGCAGGTCAAAGGCTATGTCGACCAACTCGAACAAGTGCTGATCAACCTGATGGTCAATGCCCGCGATGCGTTGCTGAGCAAACGTGAAAAGGAACCTGGGTTCCGCCCGTGGATCGCGGTGTCCACCGAGCATGACAGCCGATACGTACGCATCTGGGTCGAAGACAACGGCGGCGGCATCGATCCGCGTCTGCTGGAGCGGATCTTCGAGCCGTTCTTCACCACCAAGCCCATCGGCGTGGGCACCGGCCTGGGCTTGTCGGTGAGCTACGGAATCGTGGAAAACATGGGCGGACGCCTGAGCGTCGCCAACAGCGAACAGGGGGCAAAATTCTGCGTGGAATTGCCGGTGGTGGACGCTTAAAGCGCCAACGCCGCCTGCCCGTGGGGCCTGCAACTGAGGTTGGCGCCGACCTCGAACTGATTCAGGTTGATGCCCAGGGTCGACAGCAATCCGTTCACTAGGGGATCGACCACCGGGCTCAATACATCGCCGATGATTTTTCCCAGCGAGGCATTCAGGTCGTTCAACAGCGTACCGCTGGTTTGCAGCAACGCGCCCAGCAAATTGAAACCCGTGGGCTTGTAGACCTGGAACTGAATCCCCTGCAACGTCGACTTCAGCGAGCCCACCAGGTTGGTGGTGGACGCCGAATAGTAAAGCGGCGGCTGCTGGATTTCCGGCGGCTGATTGTAGGTATGCGCGCCCAGGGCCGTGGTGGTCGAACCCACACTGCTCTTGACGCTCAGGCCGATGCCGCCGCCGTAGAACGGCTTGCGAGTATTCTGGTCGCAAGTGGTCGGGCCCAGGCCCAGCAATGGCCGGAAGCAGGTGATGGCGCCAATGTCGACCACCGGAAGCGGCGGGATCGGATCCAGCGGCGGGCTGGACGCCAATGAGTCGATCAGGGTGGGGCTCTGGCCAATCTTGATAGTCACCACCGAGGCGTTGGATTGGGTGGTGAGGGTTTTGGTCGCATCGCTGGCGCAGGTGAAACCGGTCACATAGCTCTCGGCGGTGCCCAGCTCCACGATCAGGTCCAGGCGGGCAGCGGGCGGGTTGGACGTCGAGGACAGAAGCCGCAGGTCCGTGCGCTCGCAATAGCCGCCCAGCACACACAACAACGAGGTGATCGTGCCACCCAGGTTCAGACTCAGCAGGTTATTCAGCACATCTGAAAGCGGACCGAGCAAACCATTCAGCGCCACGTCCACCAGCGGCGAATCCAGGATCGGCAGCCCCACCGTCAAACCCAGCCGCACTTGCGCGGTGCGCACGTAAATGCGCGTGGCCGGATCGGTTTTGTTCTTGGCGTAGGTCGGATCGCCGATGGCCGACAACTGCGGCGGCTCGATCACCTTGAGCTTGAGGCTCGCGTTGATCAAACCCGGGATATTCACCGGCACTTCAGCGACCACACCGTTCTGCTTGTTGGCCAATTGCACAAAGGCTTCGGCCAGCTGGAACACATTCAACGTGGTGTTGAGCCCGGCGGACACCGCCCCGGTCTGCAATTGCAGCAGGCTGCCCAGGGTCACATCGAGGTTATTCACCAACACTTTAATGTCCGCCAGCCCCGACGCGGCCACGGTAGCGGTCCCCGAGCCACGTTGCAGCACTGTGATCGCGGCATCGAGCAGTTGGCCCAACTTGAGGTTCTTGGCCAGCAACTCGTTGTAGTTACCTGCCTGCACGCCCACGTTCAGCGCCAGCTGATTCAGGTAGCTCAACAGGTTGATATTGGTGTCGACCAGGCCTTGCCAGCCAGCCACGTCGAGGGTCAGCTTACCGCCCAACAGCTTGCCGAAGAGCAGATTCAACGCGTCCGACTTGCTCGAGTCGACCACCAACACCGTGGACTTGATCGTCAATTGCGCCTGGGGCGGCAGGATCTTCGGCGCGGCCACGGCCTTGGCGGTCAACAGCGTGGTCAGGCTGAACCCACCGCCACTGATCAGCGACCACACGCCGCCGGCGGCGCTGGTCAACACCGGGCGCGAGGCGATCACCTGAATGGCGTCGGTCTTGGTGGAGTCGGCAGAAAACACCCGCAGATTGGAAGCGGCGGTGGTCAGCACGCCGCAACGCACATCCAGCGCATTGCCCGGAGGGATGGTGAAACCGTTGCGCAGCGCGCTGGCCCCGGCATAGGCCGTCGCCGTGTTGTTGTTCGCCGCCAGGCAGTCACCATTGCGCTGCACCGCTTCCAGCGCGGCCATGTCGGCAATGCCCTGTAATTTGCGTTTTTCCAGGTAGAGCCGGCCACTGTCGATTACCAGCAACAGGAAAACCAGCGCCAGCCCCAGCGTCAACGCCGCCATCAGGCCGATCGCGCCACGCTGCCGGGAACGAAGTGGGGGAGACATCGAGCACTCCTTAGCGCTAACTCTCCGTAGTTAGCTTGGAGTGTAGTCAAGCCTTGAGAAATGCGCTGGCCAGTCGCCACAAATCCGTGTGAAAGCTCTATTGCTGGCAAGAACGCGCCCGGCGCAATGGCCCTGCTGACAGCGCTTTTCCAGCCAACGCCAATCTCCTGTGGGAGTTGTCGAGCCCCGGCGAGGCTGCGAAAGCGGTGGGTCAGGCGGCATCTGTTTTAGCAGTGCCGCCGTCTTCGCAGCGATGGCGGCAGCATGGTCAGCCGAGCGGCTGTCAAGACAGTTGCCCCCACAGAAAGCCGGGATCGCCTTAATGCGGCGGGTAGCTGGAAAGAATACGGTTGACCGTGGTGCGGATGGCTTTGTCACGGTCCTGCGGGTTCGGCGAGCTGGCCATCATCTGCTCATCGCTGCCGCGCCAGACGAGTTTGCCGTCCTTGCCGTCCAGCAGGTCGATCTGGATGGTGGCTACCTTATAGGTGATGTTGCGCGTCTCGTTGTACACCGGCGCGCCCCAGTAACCGTTCCACGGACCGCCCCAGGCGCCGCCGTAGTTGGTGGTGACTTGTTGCTGGCGGTCTTCGACGATCAGGTAGGCCTGCACGTTCAGGTCCGCTCTGCTACCGCCCGGTGCAGGGCGCAGGCCGCGTTGGTCGAGTTGCTCACCCACGGCCTGGCGGATGCGTTGTTCGGTGAGGTCACTCTTGATACGCGGGTCATCGGGGCGGTATTGCAGGGCCGGGTCTTTCCAGGCCCAGTTGCGGTAGGCGCCAAAGTCCCGGCTGGCATCGAAATCATGGTTGACCTGGCTGGTCTGGCAACCGCCCAGCAGCACGACAAAAGCGAGCGTAGCGATACGACGAAACATGGTTGATCTCCAAAGAGCGACCTGCGCTTTAAATGAGCATAGCGACTAGCTGGGAGGGTACGCCGTCATTGCCTTTTGCACCGCCTGGCGCAAAGCGTCTCCCCGTTCACTGAGGCTTCCCTGGCTGCCAGTTTCCGCGCTGGCACTCCACACCGGCTGCCCGGTGCGGGCATCGAACAGATTGACCCGGACCACCACCACCTGCACCTCATAGGTGCGCACGATCGGTACCGAGTTGTACATGCCGTAACCGTTGCCATAGCGGTTGTAGCCGCCGTAGCCATAGCCGTAATCGTCCTGGACCTGCTTGAGGCGTTTTTCCAGATGCACGTCGGCGCTGACGAACAGGTCGGGCGCACGGTTGTCATGCAGGGGGCGCAGGCCGCGCTGGTCCAGCGCGCCACTGACCGCCTCGGCGATCTGCGCCGAATCAGCCCAGGCCGTGCCCGCCGGGAGCTGGCCGTTGCGCCAGGCCCAATTGCGATAGGCACCGTAGTCACGTACCGGCGCCGGGTAGGCGCTGGCATCGAAGGTCTTCGCCGCCTGCGCAGGCGCCGGCGGCATGGGGGCCGAGGCCGCCACGTAAGGGTTGGGGCTGGAACAGGCGCCCAGGCCCAGGCACAACAGGATCAAACCGAGACGACGCATTTCGACCTCCGCAAGATTCGCCGCTTAAACCGGACGGCAAATCCAGTGCAAATAACGCCCAAGTCCGGCAAAGCTTGGGTGACGACGGTGAGCGAGCTCCATCTCCAACAGATCCTGCAAATCGGCGCGGGCCTGGAACTCCACCGGCATGTAGTCGTGGAACACCCGCACGCCACTTTGGCGTTCGACCTGCCAAAGCCCCTCTAGTTGCGCCGCCAGCTCACGCGGGTCCAGAGGTTGTTGCGGTGTGAGGCTTTGTTTCTCGCCGGCCATGTCATTCTTGCGCATCTTGCGGAAATGGCCCTTGAGCAGGTTGCGGTAGATCAGCGCATCGCGGTTGTAGAACGCCAGCGACAGCCAGCCCCCCGGCGCCGTCAATTGGTGCAACACCGGCAGGATGGCATGGGGTTCGGCCAGCCACTCCAATACGGCATGGCACAGCACCAGATCGTAAGGTTCGGTGAGCTGGCCCAGCAGGTCCTGCCAGGGCGCATGGATAAACGTGGCGGTCTGCCCGGCCTCGGCGAAACGCTGGCGCGCGCCCTCGAGCATCGGCTCGGCAGGCTCGGCCAGGGTCACCTGATGACCTTGCTCGGCCAGCCACAGCGACATGTGGCCCAGCCCCGCGCCGATATCCAGCACACGCAACGGACGTTGCGGCAACGCTTCGGTCAGGTCGGCCTGGAGCACGGCCAGGCGAATCGCGCCCTTGGCGCCGCCGTAGATCTTTTCGGCGAAACGCGTGGCCAGTTGGTCGAAGTGGCGGTCACTCATGGATGAACCGCCGCTCGCTGTCGGCCAGTTTGGCGCGCACCACTTCATTCATGTCCAGGCCCAGCTCACTGCAGAGCAACAGCAGGTACAGCACGATATCGCCGACTTCCTGGCCGGCATGGGCCAGCTTATCGGCGGGCAACTGGCGGGACTGGTCTTCGGTCAGCCACTGGAAGATTTCCACCAGCTCGGCCATTTCCACACTGGCGGCCATGGCCAGGTTTTTCGGGCTGTGGAACTGCTTCCAGTCGTTGGTATCACGGATGCGGTGCAGCCGTTCGGTGAGGTGTTCGAGGTTCATGCGGGACTCCTGAAGATGAGTAGCTTCGGGGGGATTGGGCTTGAAGGCAAGTGAATCTCCGGGTGTTCTTGAGGACGCTTTCGCGGGCAAGCCCGCTCCCACACTTGAAGGTATTCACAAATCCAAATGTGGGAGCGGGCTTGCCCGCGAAGGCGATTCAATCAACGACGCTGAACTCAAGCCTGGCCGTCTGCCCAGCCTCATCCAACACACTCAACTGATACCGCCCCAACCTTTCAAAACTGGCATTGATAAAGTCCTGATTCGCACTGTCCCCCAACGGTGCGCCATTGAGGAACCACCAGCGCCGGCCACTGCCGCCCAAGGCGGATAGCTTCAGGTGCAACGCCTGCTGGCTCGTGGCAGGCAGGCGCAGTTGATCGCCTTCGCGCACGCCGACAATCGACAAGGGCGACGACGCGGCCAGTGCTGGCGGCGGGCAATCCGGGTCCGCGGCCGGGATGCGTGCTTCGCGGCGTTCGATCCGTGGCAGCCACGGCTCCAGCGGCGCTGGCCACAGGGCAATGTTGCGGGGCTCTGCACCCGGGCAATGAGCATCCACTCGCAAGCCCTTGGCGTTAACCCACAGGTTTTCCATCAAACCCACGCTCAGCGGTTGATCCAACGCCTGCAAGGTCGGCGGAGTGGTATTGTCCAGGGTCCAGGCAAAGCGCTGGCGGCGGCAGTTGGGGTCGCTGCGGCTCATGGGCTGGCCCAGCGGCCAACAGATAGCGGCCACGCCGACGTTGGCCGGCACCGGCTTGACCGGTGCGCTGATGCCGCGCTGGCTGTCGCGATTGGTCAATACGTCGTGCACCTGCAACATCAACGGCGCCGCCGACGCCAGGCCGAACTGGCCCGGTACCGGCGTGCCGTCCGGGCGACCGATCCACACGCCGATCAGGTAGCGCGGCCCCACGCCGATCGCCCAGGCATCACGAAAGCCGTAGCTGGTGCCGGTCTTCCAGGCCAGTACCGGGCGTTGCACCAGTTCGGCACGCGGGTCACGGTCGGGCCGCGCCTGGCCACTGAGGATGCGCCGCACAATCCAGGCTGCGCCCGGTGAAAGCATGGGGCGCTCCCTGAGCGCGTCGTCCGGCTGCAACCTAAGCGTCGCGCTCTTGCCATCGCGGGCAAAGGCGCTGTAGCCACTCACCAGGTCTTCCAACCGACTCCCGGCCCCACCGAGGATCAGCGCCAGGTTCGGCTCGGCCAACGCCGGCAACGCCAAAGGCACACCGCCGATGCGCATCTGCGCCGCGAACCGCTTCGGCCCGTAGGCCTCCAGCAATTGCACCGCCGGCAGGTTGAGCGAGCTGGACAACGCTGTACTCGCCGGCACCGCGCCGGTAAAGCCCATGGAGAAATTGCCAGGCCGGTAATCGCCGTAGCGTCGCGGCACGTCCTGGAGCAGGGATTCGGAATGGATCAGCCCCTCGTCCAAGGCCATGCCGTACAGAAACGGTTTCAAGGTGGAGCCCGGCGAGCGCAGCGCGCTGATCATGTCCACATGCCCGAAGCGCCTGGCGTCGTTGATATCCACCGAGCCCAGGTAGGCGCGCACCGCCATGGTTTCTTCTTCCACCACCAGGATCGCGGCGGACGTGTGTTCCGGCAGACGCGCGCGCCAGCCCAGCAGCAAGTCTTCGAGGCGGCGTTGCAGGTTGGCGTCCAGCGTGGTGCGGATCAAGGGCGGGCTGTCGGGGCGGTTCAGGCGGCGGGCGAGCAGCGGCGCCAGGCTGGGCTCCAGCCGTGGGGCAAGCAACAGTGGCTCTTCCAGGGCTTCATCGACCGCCGCTTGTGGCCACACCTGGAACTCGGCGAGACGCCGCAGCACTTTATCGCGGGCTTCCTGCGCGCGTTGGGGGTGGCGGTCCGGACGCAGGCGGCTGGGGGCCTGGGGCAGTACGGCGAGCAAGGCGGCTTCGGCGTGGGTCAGTTGGGCCGGAGACTTGCCCAGGTACGCCCAACTGGCCGCCGCCACCCCCTGCAACGTTCCGCCGAACGGTGCACGGTTCAGGTAGAGGCTGAGAATCTCTTCTTTGGACAGGTGCCATTCCAGCTGCGCCGTGCGCCACAACTGGCGCAACTTGCCGTGAAAGGTGCGCGAGTGGGGGTCGAGCAAGCGCGCCACTTGCATCGACAGGGTGCTGCCGCCCGACACCACGCGGGCGCCTGTGAGGTTCTGCCAGGTCGCCCGCGCCAACGCCAGCGGGTTCACGCCGGGGTGCTGGTAGAACCACCGGTCTTCATAGGTGAGCAACGCGTCAAGGTAATACGGTGACACCTCGGTGGTCTGCACCGGGTAACGCCACACGCCATTGGCATCGGCAAACCGCCACAACGGCGTGCCATCCTCGGCCAGCACCACCCGCGCCAGGTCGTCCTTGGGCAGGGGCAGGGGCCAGATGCGATCCGCCAGCCACAGCAGGGCAATGATCAACACCACAATGCCCAAGGCCCAGCGCACTATGTGTAGGAGCAGGCTTGCTCCCACATTTGACCGAGTACATCCGTAAATAAAGAAACCCATGTTTAACTCTATGCTGGTAGGGAACTAGCCTGCGGCAATAACAACCAAAGGCACAGATACGCCCACCTTCTCATCAGGACACACACATGCAGGTAGAAAGCTTCTTCGAATGGTTGGGCCAGGCGCTCGGCTCCATCATCCGCTTTATCGTCGACGGGCTGAGCGGGTTGTTCGGCGCCTTGACCCATGCCGGCGGCAACTTTATCGAAGGCCTGTCCCGCACCCTGGGCATGGACACGTCCATCATCAGCATCGTTACCCTGATCATCGGACTGATGCTGCTGTACTCGGCGGTACGCGCCTTCATGCGAGCGTCGATCATCATGGGCATCATCTGGCTGATGCTGGGATTGTGGTTGCTGAGTTGGGTGGTGCACTGATAGTCCAGAAACACCGCAGTCCCCCTGTGGGAGGGGGCTTGCTCCCACATTTGGTCTGCATTTCAGATTGAGATTTTAGCGGCCCTTGATCACCAGGTCCGCCGGCGTCTCGCCCACCGCCTGCCAGTTCGGCCGGTACATCGACTCCACCTGCGGCGGCGGCACGCGGTAAGTGCCCGGCGTCACGGCCCGCGCCAGGTACAGCAGGTGCGTGGTGCCCGAGCCGTCCAGGTTCAGTGCCGCCACGTAACGATCATCGCGGAACTCCTGATGCTTGAGGGACGCGTTCTGCATCGACTCACGCCATTCCTTCACCTGGCTGCTGGCGTTTTCCAGGCTGGCGGCGCTTTGCGCCAGGTTCTGGTTTTCCAGCTCCAGGCCCGCAGGCAGTAGATCCACCACCAGGGCATCCGGCACGCGCTGTTTGGCGCTGACCGCCAGGTGCACCAGCACCAGGTCGCCGCTGTTGAGGTTGTGCAGGTTCAGCGGCTGGCCATTCATGCCCAGGTATTCGCGACGAATGCTCAGGTTATCGCCACCCGGTGCCGGCGGCACCTGTGGATACCCCGAAATCGTCAGTTGCTGATACACCGGCGCATCGCCCTGATTGCTCAGGCTCAGGTCACTGGAGAGGCGCGGGCCGTCCAGTTCCAGCGTCGATTGCTGGCTATTGAGTTCCTGCACACCGCCACTGCCGGTGAGCGATACCTGCCAGTTCGAGTCCGGCTTGGCAAACCCCAGACGCCCGGCGAGGAACAACGCGTTGCGCTCCTGAGTCGACAGGTACGGGCTGGCCGCCAATTGGTCCGACAAGGTGAACAGACGCTCTTCACGCTTGCCCTTGGCCAGGTCGTTTTCTTCCAGCAACGCCTGGATCATCGCCTGATCCCGCAACGGGCTGCCGTAGTCAGCCAGCCAGTCCTTGGCACTGCGCTGCGCGGCGAGGCCGGCGAGCAAGGCTTGATCCGCGCGCGGCTGGTCGCCCATCTTCTGCAACGCGATGGCCAACTGCACCAATGGCAACCCTGAACGGGCGTCGCTGCGCCGCTCGAAGATGCTGCGCAGCGCGCCCAACGGTGCCTGCTGACTGCGCGCCAGCACCATGCCGGCGTAGGCCTGCACGGCAAAACGGGTGTGTTCGGCGTTGTCGCTGTAATCCACCTCGATCAGGTTGCGTTCCTGCACATAGCGCAGCAGGCGTTCACTGGCTTTTTTCAAGGCCTCGGCCGGGACCGCGTAGCCTTGGTCGCGAGCGCGCAACAGGAAGTCGGTGACATAGGCTGTCAGCCAGTACTCTTCCTCGCCATCGGCGCCCCACAAACCAAAGCTGCCGTTGTAGCGCTGCATGCCCAGCAGGCGCTCGATGCCCAGCTCGATCTTGCGCTTGCGCTCGGCGTCCGACTCGCCCTTGACGCCCAGGCGCTTGAGCAACGCATCATCGGCATAAAGCGACGGGTACAGGCCGCTGGCGGTCTGCTCCAGACAGCCGTAGGGGTACGCCTTGAGCGCAGTGATCTGCGCACCGAGGTTCAGCGGTGGCCGGCTCGACAGGCTCAACAGCGCCTGGCGCCCCGAAGCCTCGAATTGATCCAGGGTGCCCGACGGCAGGCTCCACGGCTGGTCCTTGAGCACAGCGCGGTAATGCTTGAGCAACGCTGGGTACGCCGGACGCACGCCCAGGGTCCATTCACGGCTGAACGGCGGCAGGTTCTCACCCGGCAGGTTCAACCCGTTGACCGTCACCTTGACCTTGCCCTGCCCCAAGCCACCCCAGGCTTTCACCGGGATGCGCAAGGTGGTGCGCTGGCCTTGTTTCAGCTCGACGCTCTGGGCGGCCCCGTTGACCAGTTCCAGCTGGCCCTCGACGGTGAGCTGTACCTCCAGTTTCTGCGCCTGGCCCGACAGGTTGGACAGGTCCAGCGCCAGGGTGGTCTGGTCGCCACCCGCCAGGAAACGCGGCGCCGACAGTTCGGCGATCAGCGGTGCGGCGATCACCGTCTTGGCTTCGGCCATGCCGTAACGGTCATCGCTCCAGGCCTGGGCCATCAGGCGCAGTTCACCATTGAAGTCGGGAATATTGACGCTGACTTCACCTTCGCCTTGATCGTTCAAGGTCACCGGCGCGCTTTGCAGGGCGACGATGGTCACGCTGGTGTCCGGGCGTTTGCCACCCTTGGCCAGCGCCGCGTCACCACCGAAGGCCAGGCTGGCCAGGCGTCCCTGACCGGCTTCGATCAACTGACCGTAGATGTCGAACTGGTCCACGCCGTAGGCCTTACGCCCGAACAGGCTGGCGTACGGGTCGGGCGTCGGGTACTCGGTGATATTGAGGATGCCTACGTCCACCGCCGCCACCAGCACATGCACTTGCTTGGGCACGCTGCCGTCGACATTCCTGGCCGCGACTTTGACCGTCAATGGTTGTTTGGGCCGCATTTTTTCCGGCGCGGTCAGGGTCACGCCGAGTTTGCGCTGGGTGCGGTCCAGCGGCAGGTGCAACAGGCCCACCGCGCGTTTGGGAGTGATATTGGCTTTGCGCTCGCCAGGGCGAATCACCAGGGCGCTGACATACAGGTCATGGCGCGACCATTTCGGATCCAGTTTCACCGCAAAACTTTTGCCCTCGGCAGGTACGTCGATTTCCTGCCACCACAACGGGCCTTCGGCCGACTCCACCAGCAAGTAACCTTTGCCAGCCGCCGGCGGCGTGACCGTGACGTTGGCGGTGTCACCGTCGCCATACGCCGGTTTATCCAGCGCCAGCTTGACCTGGTCAGGCCGCACCGCGCCGCCTTCGGTGTTGTCCTGGGCCTGGTAGCCGGCCCAGAAACGCAGGCTGCTGACCAGTCCGGTCTGCGGGTCTTCCACTTCGACGCGATACGGGCCCCACTCCACCTGGAAGCTGACCTTGGCGGTGTCACCGGCCTTGATGTTCAGGGTCTGCTCATCGAGGTTGAGGAATTTCTCGTTGAAGTGGTAGCTCCAGCCATCGCTGTCGGAGTAGTTCCAGTAATAGTCGCGGCGCTCGCGCACCAGGCGCACTTTGAGATTCGGTGCGGCCAGTTTCTGCCCGGCCGGGTTGGCCAGCAGCACTTCGAATTCCGCCGGACCATCGCCGTTGGTTTCCTTGCCGTCAAACAGCCCGCGCAGGCCCGGCAGTTGCTCGGCCGGCCAGATCGGCTGCACCAGGCGCCGGGTGATCGGACGCCCGCCCGACTCTTGCAGGCTGGCTTGCACGATCAGTTGCAGCGGCGACTTGGCGTCCGCCCAGCGGCTTTCCAGGGTCAGGGCTTCCTGGCCCTTGGCGTCGAGCACGCTTTCATCCAGTTCGAAATCCTGGCTCAGTTCTTCTTCGGTGACGGAGCCGAACTGATAACCCGGCAGCGCCTTGACCGCCTCGCGCAACGGGCGCACATAAAATTGCCCGCTGACCCGATTGCCCGACGCCGGCGCGCCGTAGAGATAGCGACCGTTGACCTGGATGACCGGGTTGTCCGCCGGGCTCAACGGCGTGTCACTGCCCTTGAGTTCCAGCGCCAGGCGCTCGGGCAGGAAGTCTTCGACGAGAAATTCGTACAGCTGCGGCTTGCCGTCACCCAGGTCGAACACCAGTTGCCAGCGCCCGGTCGGGGCTTCGCCGGCCAGCTGCAGTTGATATTGATAGAGGCCGGAGGCATCCGCGTCCCACACGAACTTGCGACTCACCTGTTCATCCGGACGGCGCACTTCGACGCTCACCGGTTGCGGTTTGACCGCATGGCCGTCCTTGTCCCGCAGCAGCGCGTTGAGCAGCACGGTTTCACCCGGGCGATACAGGTCACGTGGGCCGAACACAAAGAATTGCAACGGGTGCGAAGGTTGCCCGCCGATGTCGAACTCGGCCAGGTCCAGCGCCGCGCTGTCGAGGCGCAGCAGGCTGGTCTGCTCACCCTGCCTGGCCAGCAACACCTGGGCTTTTTTCGGCAGCGGCAATTCGGCGTGACCGCCTTTTTCGGTCTTGCCCTGACCCAGCACGCGGCCCTCGGCGTCGAGCACTTCGAGGTCGACGCCATCCAGCGCCTTGCCGCCTTCCAATGCCTGGGTAAACACGTCCAGGCGATTGGCGTAACGGTGCACCGACAGGCCGATGTCACTCAGGGTAAACAGGGTGGCCGGCTGGGAATAGTTGTAGGTGCCGGAAGCGCGCATCACCGCCAGGTAAACCCCCGGCTGCTGCAATTGCTTGAGGCCGGCAATCGGCAGCAGCAGGGTTTCGCGGGTGTTGCGCGCCGGGTTCAGGTCGAAACGACCGCCATAGACCAGGTCGGCCAGGGGCAGCAGCTCCCGGGACTCGTAACTTTGCAGGCTGGTGTTGCGCCCCCACTGCGCGAGGAACGACGGCAGGGATTCGGGCTTGATGCGGAAGAATTCGACGTCGATCTTGTCGACGTTCAGCGCGATCACCGGCAGGCCTTCGGCCAGGCGGGTCGGCAGCAGGGTGCCACGGCTGGCGAAGCCGACGGTGGCTTGCAGGTCACGGGTTTCCACGCGGGCGCTGTATTCGGCGGCGAGTTTGTTGTCGTTGATCGCCTTCACACCGGCGTCCACCGTCAGCACCAGCTTGCGCTGCGGCTCCAGGTGGCGCAGGCGCAGTTCCATCAGGTTATCGGAGATTTCCCAGGCGCCATCGACCTTGCCGGATTTGCTGTCCACCAGGTGCAGCTTGTCGGCGAACTTCTGGTCGGGGTCCAGCGGAATGGAAAAACTCACCGACAAGGTGCTGGCGCCGTCGAGCTGCACCTCGGACACATCCACCACATTCAGCTCACGCCCGGCATAACGCTGCTTCAGCGCCGCCACATCCACCGCCGCCTTCGCCGGCTGGGGCGTTACCGCTGCCGCTGGGGGAGCGGTGGGCGCAGCCGGTTTATCGGAAGAATCGCAGGCGCTCAGCAGGGCCAGCGCGCAAGCCAGGAACAGTCCTTTGTTAAGCATGAGGCACTCGTAGTGATGGGGGCCGAGGGATGAACTATATATCAGCCCATGCGGGGCCGATGTGGTGCTGGTCACATTGACCGACGGAGGGTGGTTTGGTTCTTTGCAAGACGTAAAGCCAAGCCAAATCCCACAAACACTGAAGAACCCTGTGGGAGCTGGCTTGCCTGCGATGGCGGTTTTTCAGCCACATATCCACTGGCTGACCCACCGCTATCGCAGGCAAGCCAGCGCCCACATTGGTCCTGCTGTGTTGCTTAGGGCCGGTTACAATGCGAGCCCTCAAGGAGCCCGCATGTCTACCGTACTCACCGACTGGCGCCACCGCCCCACCCATCGCCGCGTCTGGGCCCTGGCCGCACCGATGATTCTGTCGAACATCTCGGTACCGCTGGTAGCCCTGGTGGACAGCATGGTCATCGGCCATCTGCCCCACGCCCACCAGTTGGGCGCGGTCGCTGTCGGCGCCAGCCTGTATACCTTCCTGGCCTGGGCCATGGGCTTCCTGCGCATGGGTTCCACCGGGTTTGCCGCGCAAGCCGCCGGACGCAATGACGGGGCGGCGCTGCGGCAGATCCTGCTGCAAGGTTTGCTGCTGGCGCTGGGGCTGGCGACGGTGCTGGGCACGGTGGGCACTCCATTGAGCCACCTGGCGCTGGAATGGATGCAGCCCTCCCCCGAACTGAACCAACTGACCCGCGAATTCTTCCACACCCGCCTGTTCGGCCTGCCCGCCGCACTGGCCAGCTATGCGCTGGTGGGCTGGTTCCTCGGCACGCAGAACGCCCGTGCGCCATTGGCGATTCTGCTGACCACCAACCTGGTCAACATCGCCCTGAACCTGTGGTTCGTTCTGGGTCTGGACTGGGGCGTCGTCGGCTCCGCCCGCGCCTCGGTTGTCGCTGAATGGACCGGCGCCCTGCTCGGCCTGGCGATGACGCAAAAAGCCCTGCGCGCCTACCCCGGGCATATCGCCTGGGCCGCGCTGAGGGTGTGGCAGAGCTGGCGCCCGCTGCTGGCGGTGAACCGCGACATTTTCATCCGTAGCCTGGCGTTGCAGTCGGTGTTTTTCATGATCACGGTGCAGGGCGCGCGCCTGGGCGATGCCACCGTGGCTGCCAACGCGCTGCTGCTCAACGGCCTGCTGCTGACCGCCCACGCCCTGGATGGACTGGCCCATGCGGTAGAAGCGCTGTGCGGCCACGCCATCGGCGCCCACGACCGCCATGCATTGCGCCGCTCGCTGGTGGTGGCCGGCGGCTGGTCACTGATCGCCAGCCTGGGCTTTGCCCTGCTGTTCGCCGTGGCCGGCCACCTGTTTATCGCCATGCAGACCGATATCCCCAGCGTGCGCGACACAGCGGATATCTATCTGCCTTACCTCGCCATACTGCCGTTGATTGCGGTGTGGAGTTACTTGCTGGACGGCCTGTTCATCGGCGCCACCCGCGCGCGGGAGATGCGCAATGGCATGCTGCTGACGGTCTTGCTGACACTGCCCTTCGCGTGGGCGTTGCAGGGTTTGGGCAACCACGGCCTGTGGCTCGCCTTCCTGCTGTTCATGGCCCTGCGCAGCCTCACTTTGTGGGCGATTGCCTGGCGCTTGAACCGTCAGGATCAGTGGCTTGGATAAAGCCCGTGACACGCTCGCGCACCGGCGCCAGCCAGCGCAGGGGTTTTGCCAGCGCTGCCACCAGCGTGCGATGACTGGGCCGGTCGAAATAGAACACCTGCACCGCTACGCCGGCGACCCGTAGCCGCTCCGCCAGCCCGCCGGTGTTGCGCTTGGGGTCGACCAGGTTGTCATCTGTCGCGGCAATCAACAAGGCCGGTGGCGCGTCATGGCTGATGTGATGGATCGGCTGGGAGTCCGGTGGTGAATCGGGAAAGAAGAACACCGGTTTCACGTCCGGGTTTTCAATCGGCAGGAAGTCATACGGCCCGGCCAGACCAATCCATCCCTTGAGCATCGCTGGCGACAACCCCACGGCATTCAACCAACGCGCATCCAGTGCCAGCATCGACGCGTTGTAGGCGCCGGAGCTGTGACCCATCAAATAGAGCTGCTTGGGGTCCGCCCCATATTCGGCGATGTGTTGACGGGTCCAGGCCACCGCTCGGGCGCCGTCCTGGAGAAAGGCGGGGTATCGCACTTGCGGGTAGAGCCGGTAGTCGGCGATCACCACCACGATGCCTCGTGAAGCCAGTGCTTCGCCGACGAAACCGTAATCGTCCTTTGAGCCGCTGCTCCAGCTGCCGCCGTAGAAGAACACCACGACGGGGGCGTTGGAAATGACAGGGAGCGGTCGGTAGATATCGAGTGTCTGGCGAGGGTCGTCGCCATAGGCGATCGCGGAGGTCTTGGTGAAAGTACTGGAAGGCGTGAGTGCGTTGAGCACTTTGATCGGGGAGCAGGCCGCCAGGAAGGCGGCGAGTGCCAGGGTGAACACCTGCGGCCATTTGCTCAACATCGTCCAGCCTCCACACAAAAGGTCCCGCAAGATGGAGATCCAAATGTGGGAGCTGGCTTGCCTGCGATAGCAGAGTGTCAGACAACCACTCTTCTGCTGACACACCGCCATCGCGGGCAAGCCCGGCTCCCACATTTGAGCCGGGTCACTTCATTTACGAGGACAGGTACGACGAGCGGGTCAGGCCCAGGCGCAAGGCGTCGAGGAACTGGGTGCGTTCACTGGCGCTGATCTTCGCGCTCGCACATTTATCCCGGTAATGCGTCATCAACTCCTCCGGCGACAGGTGCACGTAGCGCAGCATGTCTTCGATGGTGTCGTGGGTCTCGATACCGGCGCTGTACACCGAACCGTCTTCACGCTGGTAGATATTCACCGAGTCGGTGTCGCCGAACAGGTTGTGCATATCGCCGAGGATTTCCTGGTAGGCGCCCACCAGGAAGATGCCCAGCAAGTAGTCTTCACCCTCGTTCAGGGCATGCACCGGCAGGCTGGTCTCGATGCTCTGCTCGTCGACGTACTGCTTGATCTTGCCGTCGGAGTCGCAGGTCAGGTCCTGCAATACCGCGCGGCGCAGCGGCTCTTCGTCGAGGCGGTGCAGCGGCAGGATCGGCAATACCTGGCCGATGGCCCAGGTGTCCGGCAGGCTCTGGAACACCGAGAAGTTGCAGATGTACTTGTCGGCCAGCTTGTCGTTGAGTTCGTCCAGCACTTGGCGGTGCGAGCGCTGGCGGGCTTTGAGCGAGTTGTGCAGGCGGCGGCACACGGCGAAGTAGCACTGCTCCGCCAGGGCTTTTTCAGCCAGGGTCAGTTTGCCGTCGGCGTACTGGGCAGCCACGTCGCTCATGTAGTGGGTGGCGCGCCAGTAGGTTTCGGTGACCATCTCGATGTCGGTCGGACCCAGCAGGTCCACCAGCCATTGCACGGTTTCCGGCAGGGCTTCCTTGTTCTCGATCAGCGGCACTTCGTCGTTGTGCTTCTCGACGTCGGTGACCTGTACCACCAGCATGGCGTGGTGGGCAGTCAGGGAGCGGCCGCTTTCGGAGAAGATGTGCGGGTGCGGCAGGCTCTGCGCATCGCAGAATTCCTTGAGCATGCCCACGACCACGCCGGCGTAGTCGTCCATGTCGTAGTTGATGGAGCTGGCGTTACGCGAGTGCGTGCCGTCGTAGTCCACGCCCAGGCCGCCACCCACGTCGATGTGGTCCACCGGCAAGCCGAGGTTGCGCAGTTCGCCGTAGTAACGAATGGCTTCCTTGAAGCCGTGCTGGTAGTCGGCCAGGTTGGCGATCTGCGAGCCCATGTGGAAATGCAGCAAGCGAATGCCCTGGTCCAGGCCCGCTGCGCGGAAGCGCTCGACCACCGACAACAGTTGCGCCGCCGACAGGCCGAACTTGGATTTCTCGCCGCCGGTGTCCGCCCACTTGCTCGACGCGAGGGACGACAGACGCACGCGCAGGCCAACCTGGGGTTTGACCTTGAGGCTCGCTGCCTCTTCGATCACCAGGCCGACTTCGGATTCTTTCTCGATCACGATGAACACGTTGTGGCCGAGTTTCTGGCCCATCAGTGCCAGACGGATGAACTCGCGGTCCTTGTAACCGTTGCACACGATGGTGCCGCCCTTCGGCGCCAGGGCCAGCACGGCCAGCAGCTCCGGCTTGGAGCCGGCTTCCAGGCCGATGGAGACGTTCTGGGTGGCGATGATGTTTTCGATCACCGCTTCCTGCTGGTTCACCTTGATCGGGTACAGCGCGGTGTACTTGCTCTGGTATTCCAGGCGCTCGATGTTCGCATCGAAGGCGCCGGTCAGTTGGCGCACGCGGTCTTGCAGGATGTCGGGGAAGCGCACCAGCAGCGGCAACGACAGGCCACTCTTGCGCAGCTCGTCGACTTGCTCGTACAGGTCGACGGGCGTGCTGTTCGGGCCGTTCGGACGAACTTCTACGCGACCGGCTTCATTGATCGCGAAATACCCGGCCCCCCAATGGCGAATCCCGTAAACACTGCGGCTGTCCGCAACTGTCCATTGGCTGCCATCGTCTTTGCGTGTGCGTCGTACGGACATCGAAGTCCCCTATAAATGAAGTCGAAGGCACCGCCCCTATCAGAGGCTGGCGCAGTCTAAAGAATGAAAATGACGATTTGCCTGCGTGCAAGGTAGGACCCCACGCGCAGGACAGAGTTTAGACACAGGTTGGGAAGAGGCCTTCAGCCGCCGGACTTCTTGGCCTTGTACCCGAGCTTGATCAGCTCGGCCAACAACAGCTCGACGTGATCGCCCTGGATCTCGATGACCCCGTCTTTCAACGCGCCACCGGTACCACAGCGCTTTTTCAGCGTGGTGGCCAGTTCCTTGAGCGGTTCAGCCGCCAGGGGCACGCCGGTGATGGTGGTCACCGTCTTGCCGCCACGGCCCTTGCTCTCGCGTCGCACGCGGGCAATACCGTCGCCTTCAGGGATCAGGGTCTGTTTGCAGGTACACGAATCCACGGGCTGACGACAGTCCGGGCAGTGTCGACCTGCGTCGGTGGAAAACACCAGGCCACCAAGGGCGGCGAAGGATGCGGCTTTTTTGGCCACCGGCAATCCTCTTGGGAGGATGAAGACTGATCAGCCTCCGCGAAGGGATGACTGACCGCGAAGCCCCACTCAGGCAGGGGCAGCGCTACCGAACCGCCCTCCCCAGTAAAGACAGGGCGGCTCGGGTGAAAAGTCGCGCAGTGTAACGGCAAAAAGCCGGCTTGCTAAGAGCCAAATCGCGCCAATTTATGCAACTTTAGCGACGTGACGCCAGATAGCGTCGCAACCCTTCCTGGGCGTCCGGGCAGTAGGGCTTTTGTTCTGCCTCTCGCAGGACGATTTCAAGGGGTAAAAAGCGCGCTTCCATCACCTCTTCCGGTTGCAGTCGCAGCGCTCCGTCCCACACCGCGGAGTAGGATTTGCACCAGAGCCGGCTGTCGCCATCTTCAAAGTAGAAATGGTCGTGCTCCAGCAACTCGACCCCGTGAACGCCCAATTCCTCTTCCAGCTCGCGGGCCGCCGAATCGGCATAACTCTCGCCCGCCGCCACCATTCCTCCGGCGGCCGTGTCCCAGAAACCGGGGTACATGGCCTTGCTCAGGGTGCGCCGATGCACGCACAGCTCACCCGCCGAATTGAACAGAAAGATAAAGGTGCAACGGCCAATCAAGCCGCGTTGGCGCAGGTCGGACCTGACCAGGGCTCCGAGCAGGTTGTCCTGTTCGTCGACCCAGCAGATCAGTTCGGCATCAGAGGCCGCACGGTGCGCAGCCTCTTTTTGAGTCGCGTCCATCATCAACCCTGGTTGAGCAACTGACGCAAATCGATCACTGCGGCGTTGGCCCGGGAAATATAGTTGGCCATGACCAGCGAATGGTTGGCCAACACGCCGAAGCCGCTGCCATTGAGGATCATCGGGCTCCACACCGGCTCCTGCGAGGCTTCCAGCTCGCGAATGATCTGGCGCACGCTGACCGTGGCGTTTTTCTTGGCCAGCACGTCGGCAAAGTCGACCTCAATGGCGCGCAGCAAGTGGGACAGGGCCCACGCCTGGCCACGGGCTTCGTAGAACACGTTGTCGATCTGCATCCACGGAGTTTCCACCACTTCTTCGTCGACCTGCGGCACTTCACCCGGCGCCAGTGCTTCGGTTTTCAGCGCGGTATTGAGTTTCACCCGACCCACACTGGCCGACAGGCGCTGCGACAGCGAACCCAGACGGGTCGCGACGTCCCCCAGCCAGTTGTTCAGGTTGTCGGCACGCGCGTAGAACAGCGCGCCTTTCTGGTTCGGATCGGACAGGCGCGCTTCATAGCGGCTCAGGGAATTGATGCCCTCCTGATATTCCGACTCGCTGGACGGCAGCACCCAGCTCTTGTTGTCGAAGTTGAAACGCGGCTCGGCCTTGGCCAGGTCGGCATCTTCCGCCGACTGCGACTGGGAACGGGCGAAGTCTTTACGCAAGGCACGGGTCAGGTCACGCACTTGCACCAGCACGCCGTATTCCCAGCTCGGCATGTTGTCCATCCACAGGCCCGGCGGGAAACGGTCGTTGGAAATGTAGCCGCCCGGCTTGTTCAGCAAGGTGCCGACCACCGTCTTGAGGGTTTCGACGGTGGTGAAACCCACCACCATCTGCTTGCCGTCTTTTTCAGCCGCCAGTTGGGCATTTTGCTGGACCGGAAACAGCGCCGGCTCTTCGCTCCAGTACCACCCCAGGGCGCCGGTGACCAACAGGTACAGGCCGAGCACGCTGAGCACGGCACGGCTCATCAGCACCGTGCGCAAATAGCCGCGGTTGGCCGACTTGGGTTCAGGAGCAGGGCCTTTGTCGGTGCCTGCGCGGTTTTTCCAGTCCAGCATGGCGATATCCTTTCAATCACTTGAGTTCATGCACGTCTTTGTCCGGGTGCGTTCAAACACTCCGACCACAACCCTACCCCATCGTGCCCGCCCGTGCGGGGCTTTTGTGAAACTGGCGCGCCGGGAAGGTTCGACTATAAAGGATGCACGCTTTTTGCGCTGTGCGACCCACAGGTCAATAACTGAATAACCGGGATATGCAGTTAATTGACGTATGACACTCATCCTATGGAAAAGAGGTGCTAGCATAGAGCCATCAGTCGACCTCAGCATGCACCCTAACTAGTAGTCAGGATATGACCGAGCCAGAAGACCCCAGCCGTGAGCGCCTCAAGCTGCATTTTGCCCAGCGGGTAATTCATCAGGCACGTCAAATTCTTGAGATCTGGCAGCGCCTGCAACGCAGCGAGTGGTCGAGCGCCGATCTATCCGAACTCAGCGAAGCCAACCTGCGCCTGCTGCGTTTTGCCGAGCGTTTCGAGCAGCCGGAGCACGGCCAGCTCGCACGACACATTGGCGAATCGCTCAAGGCCGTGGATGACAACCGTGGGCGCCTGAGCAGCCAGCTGATCACCGAACTCAACCGCTTGATGCAGCGCCTGTCCCGCACCGGCCTGCGTCAGGGCGACCAGTTGGAACAGACGTTCCTGCCGCCGATGCGCAAGCCGATCTACGTGATGCTGGCCGATCACGACCGTGCCGAACGCCTGGCCAAGCAACTGGAATTCTTTGGGCTGAGCGCACAATCCCTGGACAGCGTGGCGGCGTTTCGCGCCTCCATGGCCGAGCGCTTGCCGTCGGCAATCGTGATGGACGTGGATTTCTGCGGCGCCGGCCTGGGCCTCAAGCTCGCCGCCGAAGCCCAGGAAGGTCTGGAGCAAAAGCTGCCGCTGCTGTTTTTCAGCCTGCACGAAACCGACACGCCCACCCGCCTGGCCGCCGTGCGCGCCGGAGGCCAGGAGTTCCTGACCGGCACGCTGGAAGCCTCAAGCCTGCTGGAAAAGATCGAAGTGCTGACCTGCGTCGCCCAGTACGAACCCTATAAAGTGCTGATCATCGACGACTCGCGCGCCCAGGCGCTGCACACCGAACGACTGCTCAACAGCGCCGGCATCGTCACCCGCACGCTGATCGAACCGATCCAGGCCATGGCCGAACTGGCGGATTTCCAGCCCGACCTGATCATCCTCGACATGTACATGCCCGCCTGCACCGGCACCGAACTGGCCAAGGTGATCCGCCACAACGACCGCTATGTGAGCGTGCCGATCATCTATCTGTCGGCCGAAGACGACCTGGACAAGCAACTGGACGCCATGAGCGAAGGCGGCGACGACTTCCTCACCAAACCGATCAAACCGCGCCACCTGATCACCACCGTGCGCAACCGCGCGGCGCGCGCGCGCAACCTCAAGGCCCGGATGGTGCGCGACAGCCTGACCGGGTTGTACAACCACACCCATATCCTGCAATTGCTCGAAGACTGCAGCTTCCGCGCCCGCCGCGAGAACAAGCCGCTGAGCTTTGCGATGCTCGACATCGACCATTTCAAGCGGGTCAACGACAGCCACGGCCACCCTATGGGTGACCGGGTGATCAAAAGCCTGGCGTTGTTTCTCAAGCAGCGCCTGCGCAAGACCGACTTCATCGGGCGCTACGGCGGCGAAGAGTTCGCCATCGTGATGCCCGACACCGACCTGGACGCGGCCTGCAAGGTGCTCGACGAAATCCGCGGACGCTTCGCCGAAATCCATTACCCGGCCCAGCCCCAGGACCTGTGGTGCACGTTCAGCGCAGGCGTGGTGGAGATGGGCGAACACTCCGACAGCCTGATGATGGCGGCCCAGGCCGACGAGGCGCTGTACCGGGCCAAGGATGCCGGACGCAACCGCGTTCACGCCGCACGCGCATCAAAGCAAAGTGCCATCTTTTCACCGGAATCCACTGATTCCGTCATAACCCTGTAACGAAAACGCAATAACTTCAGGCACTTATCTCCTGCTGTCGGTTGATACCCCGCATGCGCCTGAAGCTGCTGACCAATTTCAATACCCTCTTGCTGGTGGCCGTGTGCCTGGCGCTTGGCGCGACCCTGTGGTGGTCGCAACGCGCGCTGGAGCGGCCTTATCTGCTGATGGAGCGCTACCTGGGCCTGTCGCAGACCTTTCAGAACCAGGCTGCACGCAATATCGATGACTACCTGGCCAGCGGCGACGCCCTGCGTTTGAGCAGTGCCAGCCAGAGCCTGGAAAGCCTGCTGCAGCACCTCAATGAGCTGCCCGCCGAGTTGGCGCAAAACCTGCGCCCCAGCCTGGAGGAACTGGACACCTTCAGCAAAACCGATCTGCTGGCCGCCGGCAAACTCGCCGGCGACCCTCAAGCATTGTTGTTGCAAGCCGAGCGCGAGCTGGGGGCCAACCTGGAACAACTGAGCCAGTACGCCACCGGCGTGAATTCTCCGGAAGCAGCACGCTACCTGCCGCCGTTGCTGGCGGCGTCGCAACACCTGGGCAAACTGTCCCTGGCCCGCGACAAGCTGGTGAGCAGCGGGCGTGCGGAGCTGGCCGATGATGTGGAACGCGAAGTCGCCAGTATCCGCAGTCAGGCCGAGGTACTGGAGCAACTGCCGCTGCTGGGCGTCAAGGCCAGCGCCGAATCCAGTGCCGATGATTTTTCTGCCCTGATGGGCCTGGAAAACAGCGAAAAGACTGAAGTTCAGGACACCGGCGTCGACCTCAAGCGCGAACTCAACAGCTTGCTCACCCGCTACCCGGCCGAACTCAAGCGCACCCGCGACCAGATCCAGCAACGCGCCGACCTGGCCGCAGGCACCCGCCTGAAGATCGACGCCGTGCAACAGGCTATCGCCGGCCTGGAGCCAGTGGTGCGTGCGCAACACGGCAAGATCCAGGGCGAAGTGCGTCTGATGCAGGGCGTGATGATCGGCCTGATCCTGCTGATCGCGCTATTGATCGACACGTTGCAACGGCGCCTGGCCCGCGTGCTGACCAACCTGGCACCCGCCCTGTCGATCTGGGCCGAAGGCGACTTCAGCCAGCCGATCGCCTTGGGCAAGACCAACCGCGAGCTGCACGACATCGAGGCCTCGCTCAACCGCCTGCGTGCTTATCTGGTGGACCTGGTGGGCACCATTCGTGGCAATGCCGAAGAAGTGGCCGGCAGCAGCCGCGCCCTGGCCGAGCTGAGCACTGGCCTGCACGACGGTGCCGAGCGCCAGGCCGGTGACACCGCGCAGATTCGCGACTCGCTGGGCGAACTGGAAGCGACCATCCAACAAGTGGCCGGCGACGCCAGCCAGGCTGCCGGTGCCAGCCGCAGTGCCGGCCAGGCAGTGGAGCAGGGCCAACGGGTGATCGGCCTGAGCCTCACCGGTTTGCATGCACTGGTGGGCGAAGTGCAGCAAAACGCGCAGATGATCGAGAAACTTGCCGAAGAGTCCGCCACCATCGGCGGCGTGCTGACAGTGATTCGCTCGATTGCCGACCAAACCAACTTGCTGGCGCTCAACGCCGCCATCGAAGCCGCGCGCGCTGGTGAAGCCGGGCGCGGCTTTGCGGTGGTCGCCGACGAAGTGCGCTCCCTGGCCCAGCGCACTGCCGGGGCCACGGCCGAGATTCAGGCCCTGATCGCCGGCCTGCAAAGCGCCGCCCATCAATCGGTGGAAGGCATGCGCGCCCAGGTGGAGCACGCCGAAGCCACCGCCCAGCAGGCCCAGGCCGCGGATGGCGCGCTGGATGAAATCGTCAGCGCGATCCAGACCATTTCCGACACCGCCGTGCGCATCGCCGATGTGACTGCACAGCAGAGTGGCGCCGTCAGTGAGATTCGCGACAACAGTGAACGCATTCATCAGTTGGGTGAGGACAACCTGTTGCGCATCGGCCAGGGCCGTAGCCAGGGCGAACATCTGCTGGTGCTGGGTGGGCAGCTCAATACTGCCGTGCAGGCGTTTCGCGTTTGACGCGCTCACGGATCAAATAGAGATCAACCTGTGGGAGCTGGCTTGCCTGCGATTGCGGCAAATCAGTACAAGACAGGTTGCCTGACCCACCGCTATCGCAGGCAAGCCAGCTCCCACATTGATCTGCGCCGATTGCGAAACTGCATTGCCAATGACCGAATCCCGGCCCCTAGTCACAAATTTTTCGCTATCCTCGCTAATCGTGCTGCCTACTGCATAGAACTGGACAGTCACAAAGGCTTTGCGGCATAGTCGCCGGGTTCTGTCGTACCCACATCAAATAACAAGGAACAGCCGATGGCGACCTTACTGGTTCTTCACGGACCCAACCTGAACCTGCTCGGCACCCGTGAACCGGGCGTCTACGGGGCAGTGACCCTCGATCAGATCAACCTCGATCTGGAGCGACGGGCACGTGAAGCCGGCCATCATTTGATGTATCTGCAAAGCAATGCCGAGTACGAACTGATTGATCGGATCCACGCCGCGCGCGGTGAAGGCGTGGACTTTATCCTGATCAATCCCGCTGCTTTTACACACACAAGTGTTGCATTACGTGACGCATTGCTGGCGGTGAGCATCCCATTCATCGAAGTGCATCTGTCGAACGTGCACAAACGCGAACCTTTCCGCCATCACTCCTACTTCTCCGACGTTGCGGTAGGAGTGATCTGCGGCCTTGGCGCCAGCGGTTACCGACTGGCCTTGGAGGCCGCCCTGGAACAGCTTGAAGAACAGGCCAAGCGCCCCTGACCGACCCTTTGGAGTGGATGATTGATGGACATTCGTAAAGTCAAGAAACTGATCGAGCTGCTGGAAGAATCCGGTATCGACGAGCTGGAAATCAAGGAAGGCGAAGAATCCGTACGGATCAGCCGCCACAGCAAGACCCCGGCCCAGCCTTACTACGCACCACAAGTGCAGGCCCCTGCGCCTGTGGCTGCCGCGCCAGCTGCTGCTCCTGCTGCCGCTGCCGCACCGGCGGCTCCAGCTGCCCCTGCGCTGAACGGTTTCGTGGTCAAGTCGCCAATGGTCGGTACCTTCTACCGCACCCCGGCGCCAACTTCCCCAGCCTTTGTGGAAGTGGGCCAGACCGTGAAAGTCGGCGACACCCTGTGCATCGTCGAAGCGATGAAGATGATGAACCACATCACCGCCGAGAAAGCCGGTGTGATCGAATCCATCCTGGTAGAAAACGGTCAGCCGGTTGAGTACGACCAGCCGCTGTTCACCATCGTTTGAACCGCGGAGCGCCTTCGATGTTGAAACCTGCGAAGAAACTGGAAAAAGTCCTGATCGCCAACCGCGGTGAGATCGCCCTGCGAATCCTGCGTGCCTGTAAGGAACAAGGCATCAAGACCGTCGCTGTTTATTCAACGGCCGACTCGGAACTGATGCACGTGAAACTGGCGGACGAAAGCATCTGCATCGGCCCGCCCCTGGCGACGAACTCGTACCTGAAAGTCCCAAGCATCATTGCTGCCGCCGAAGTGACCGGCGCTACCGCTATCCACCCGGGCTACGGCTTCCTTGCGGAAAACGCCGACTTCGTTGACCAGGTGGAAAAGTCCGGCTTCACCTTCATCGGCCCCAAAGCCGAGACCATTCGCCTGATGGGCGACAAGGTTTCCGCCAAGGAAGCCATGATCGCTGCCGGCGTGCCCACCGTTCCAGGTTCCGACGGCCCACTGCCTGAAGACGAGGAAACCGCTCTGCGCATCGGTCGCGAAGTGGGTTACCCGGTGATCATCAAGGCCGCCGGTGGCGGTGGTGGTCGCGGCATGCGCGTGGTGCACAAAGAGGAAGACCTGATCGAAGCGGCCAAGCAGACCCGCTCCGAAGCAGGCGCCTGGTTCAACAACCCGATGGTCTACCTGGAAAAATACCTGACCAACCCACGTCACGTGGAAGTTCAGGTACTGTCCGACGGCCAGGGCCACGCCATCCACCTGGGCGACCGTGACTGCTCGCTGCAACGCCGTCACCAGAAGGTACTGGAAGAAGCTCCGGCGCCCGGCCTGGACGAAAAAGCGCGTCAGGAAGTACTGGCCCGCTGCGTCAAGGCGTGCATCGACATCAACTACCGTGGCGCGGGCACTTTCGAGTTCCTGTACGAGAACGGTCGCTTCTACTTCATCGAGATGAACACTCGAGTGCAGGTAGAGCACCCGGTATCGGAGATGGTGACCGGTATCGACATCGTCAAGGAGATGCTCAGCATCGCCGCCGGCAACAAACTGTCGTTCACTCAGGACGACGTGAAGCTGCACGGCCACTCGCTGGAATGCCGCATCAACGCGGAAGATCCGAAGACCTTTATCCCGAGCCCGGGCCTGGTCAAGCACTTCCACGCGCCAGGCGGCAACGGCGTTCGCGTCGATTCGCACCTGTACAGCGGCTACAAGGTTCCGTCCAACTACGACTCGCTGATCGGCAAGCTGATCACCTGGGGCGCCACGCGTGACGAGGCCATGGCCCGCATGCGCAACGCACTGGACGAAATCGTGGTCGACGGCATCAAGACCAACATCCCGCTGCACCGGGAGCTGGTTCGCGATGAAGGCTTCTGCGAAGGGGGCGTGAACATTCACTACCTCGAGCACAAGCTGGCCAACCAGTAAGCGCTCCACCCAACAAAACCGCCTTCGGGCGGTTTTGTTGTTTCTGCAACACCGACATTGCTGGATGGATGCAATCCCCCTGTGGGAGCGGGCTTGCTCGCGAATGCGGTGGGCCAGTGACGGATGCGTTGACTGA